>JAMCWE010000201.1 GCA_023475265.1 Bacteroidota bacterium | reverse complement strand
AAAAATTTAAACTTACAACAAGTTTTAATCGATTAGAAAAATTATTTTATCATTTTGACATTGGTAAATTATCAATTCTCAATTTTTACACATTCACTTTTTTTATAGATTTATATCTCTTTTACTAAAAAAATTTAATGGGAGAGCGATTGTTCTTTATAAAATTAGAATATTCGATAGTTAAATCTTAATTGATATAAAAAATCAAATCGGCTTTCCTGAAATTATTTTTGCATCTTCCAGCATTACTGAATAAGAATATCCTGCACCGAAATCTTTATTCAATGCAACTCTGCCTTCAACAACTATTATTTCACCTAAAGCAGTTTCATTTTTACTTGTTACTAATAAATCAAAGTTTCCACCCGATTTTGTACCATCTTGAATATGAATCCAATTGCGGTCCATTATATTTGGATTATACTTTACAACTTTACCTTTTATTTTTATAATCTTACCCGATAAAGCTTCCTTTTGCGAATAAACTTGCGCTATTGTCTTTCCATCTTTTAACGGCTCAATAGAGATTTTATCTTGTTGGGTAGAACTAACTTGTTGATGAGCTGAAGAAAGAGTTTGAGTCTGAGCTTGTGGACTTGATGAAATACTTTGGACAAAAAATATAGACTGAAATGTTCTGTTCAATGTTTCACTATGGAAATTTTTCATCTCCATTCCTTGTGAATAATAAATCGTTTCTCCTTTTTCAACTTTTGTTTGGGGGGCGGCAATCCAATATTCATTTCCATTTTCTGAAACTTGTAAATAAGTATAGTTTGCTACGTCCATAAAATCTAAAACCTTTACGGCATGAGTGCCTGCAGGTAAATTATTTATCGATACTTTGTTTTCTTCATTTTTCTTGCAAGCTGCTAAACCTAAAATCATCACCACAATAAATATCCAAATTCTTTTCATAGTTATTCCTGATTATTTAATAAATTAAATCTTTCTACTTAATAAATATATGAATCTAAGTTTAAATCTCCGAACAAAGAATTTTTGTCCTTAGATTATATTTTAATTTATTCTAAAAATATTTCTTCAATCCATTCTTTTAAGAGTTGTCTCTTTTTTCTCATGCATCAACCAAATTGCAAAAGAAGTTTGGTTGTGTTTTGAATATACTCTGAACCTTTTCTCGAAAGTCTTTAATAATAGATAACTGTTCAACAAATCGTTTCTTAGCTTGTAATAAATTTCCACATTTATCTTTAAGAAATCCCAAAGATAATCTCAATTAGTTTTATAACATTTCCGTTCACAATAATTTATTATAACAATTCTAAATAAATTATTATGTTTGAATGAAAAATTAAACATTGATTTCTATGATACAAAAGATTGAAATTACTTCACCTCAACATCTTCTGATAATTTTTCTAATTATTTATTTAGGCTTTGGATACAATATTAAAGCTCAACAAAGTGGATACGTCGATCCTATTTCTGTTACGCAAGGCGATACCCTAACTTTTTATATCTCAACTTCGGATTCACTCTTCGATTTATCAATATTTAAAATCCAGGACATTGCTAGATATTTAACTTACTATCATAATATTCCAGGTAAACTACAAACTGTTCCGGATAGCTCTTTCTGGTATGGCTGCAACTGGAAGCCAACTTATAAATTAGTCGTACCGAATAATTGGACTCCCGGAGTGTATCGAGCACAATTCACAGCTTCCAATGGCGACAGCATACGCGCAGTTATTTTCTCAGTAAAACCAAAAGTCTTAGGTTCATATTCAAATGTACTTTTAGTTTTAAGCACAAATACTTTTCAAGCTTATAATAATTTTGGCGGAAAAAGTCTTTACGAATTCAATTCGAATGGAAAAAGATCATTCAAAGTTTCTTTTTTCAGACCGGCTGCTTTGCCTCTTGGAATTTTAGGAAGCGCAGACTTTTACAAATTCGAAGCGAAGTTTATTAACTGGTCTGCTTATAACAATTTGAAGCTGGAATATGCATCTCAATATGATTTAGATCTCGATCCTAATTTCTTAAGCCATTATTCAGTTGTCTTTATCGAGGGACATAATGAATATTGGACACGTGCTGAAAGAAGACAATTCGAAAATTATATTAATAACGGAGGCAAAGTCATAATCCTTTCGGGGAATACTTGCTGGTGGCAGGTCCGTTTTGAAGACAACGGCAGAACAATGGTTTGCTATAAAGATGCAAGCGCCGATCCTTTAACTGGAATTGCCGACTCTCTTGTAACAGTTAATTGGTGGTCTCCCCCGGTCAATTATCCTGAAAATAAATTTACCGGAATAAATTTCAAATACAGCGGATACGTAAATTACAATAATCTTCTTCTTTCATCAGCCGGATTCGGAGACTATGCAGCTTTCAATACTCACTACTGGGTATTTAACGGAACAGGCTTAAAGGATGGAGATCAATTCGGATATAGTAAAGCAATTGTTGGGTACGAAACTGACGGCACACCGTTCGCATATAAGAATGGAATTCCAACTGTTTTCGGTGCTGATTCAACCCCATCAAATTATAGAATCTTCGGGATTTCTCCGGCAATACCGGTAGATACTTCTATTATTAAATATGGTCATGCAACAATGGGAATGTATTATGCACCTAATGGCGGAGCTGTATTTAACGCTGCAACTACAGACTGGTCTGATGGGCTTTATTCCGATACAGCAAGCGGTATAAAACCTGACCCGGTTGTTGACAGAATTACTAAAAATGTTCTAAACAAATTTCTGGAAAATAAATTTCCTCCGGAAATCTTATCTTGGAGCCCTGCAGTCACGGAATCTGTTTGGATTAATTATGATCCTGAAGTAATTAATAAAAGAGATATTCTGGCTTTACCAAATACTTCTGCTCTTCTTTCCATTTTCGCTAAGGATCCTTATAATAAAAAAATTCAGTTCTATTGGACTCAAGACGGAAATATTGTCGGAGCTAATGATTCTGTTTATAATTTTCAGAATGTTCAATCAAATCAAAAAAAGTTTGTTGTAACTGCACATGTTTATAATAATCAGGATACTGCTTCATTAAGCTGGAATTTATTTTCTTCACAGCTTGTTATTACTTCAACACCTGATACTGTTGTAAAACCAAATCAGCAATATTCATATAAGATTAAGGCATTCAATTATTATAACGACACTTTAACTTACCATCAATTAAACATGCCAGCCTGGCTATCTATTAATAAAACCGGAACCATAATTGGAACTGCGCCAAATGTTACTGGCAATTATCCTGTTGCTTTTGAAATTTTAAACCAGCATAACCAATATGATTATCAACAATATAATCTGAAGGTTACTAATTCAATTACCGGAATCAGGCAAACAATTCAGCCTTACAAGTTTGAACTCAATCAAAATTTTCCCAATCCATTTAATCCTTCAACAACAATAAAATATTCGATTCCTCAAAGCAGTTTTGTTACAATAAAAATCTATGATGTTTTGGGAAACGAAATTGAGACTATGGTTAATAAACAGCAGCCGGCTGGAAGCTATAGTATTCGATTTAGTATAAACAATAAACAATTATCCAGCGGAATTTATTTCTATCAATTGCGTGCATCGGTTCTTTCCGGAAATGCTGGGGAATATATATCAACTAAAAAAATGATTTTATTAAAATAATCTTGTTAATTACCGTTAATTATATCTTTCATTACTTAAGTCATTAAATCGTTTTGATGGAAACATTTCAAATTTGGATTTCGCATTACGGTTACATTGGTATCTTCTCTCTCTTAATGCTTGGCATTATCGGTCTGCCTGTTCCGGATGAAACTTTGCTTACACTTTCAGGGTACTTAGTCTATCGCGGCGAACTAAAGCTTATTCCAACTTTTTTTGCTGCTTACCTTGGAAGCATTGCCGGAATTTCCATAAGCTATGCAATCGGCAGCACATTCGGTCGTCATTTTTTGGTAAAGTACGGACACTTCATTCACATTACTGAAGCGCGCTTGCAGAAAGCTCATAACTGGTTTGAAAAAATAGGAAGATGGTCATTGATGGTTGGATATTTTATTCCGGGAGTTAGGCATGTTGTAGCAATTCTTGCCGGAACTTCAGAATTGGCAATGTGGGAGTTTGCGCTTTTTGCTTACACCGGCGGATTTATTTGGACATCAACTTTTCTTTCAATCGGATATTTCTTTGGAAATCATTGGAGGAAAGTGCTTAACACAGTAAACCACCATATTATTCTCGCTACTATCATCGCAATAATAATTCTATTTATTTTCTTCTTGATAAAAAAATTATATTTGAAATCAAAACAATAGAAGGGATCTTACAAACGCTTTTACTCTCCATCATCAAGTTTCAACAGAGGAAAGATTACTCTGATTATTTACAAGATATCTTTTGATCTTCTGAGTTGTGGTCTTTTCAAATTCTTTATCACGAATATAAAATTTTTTAATCTGTTTATATAAAGGAAGTTCTTTATTTACTTCTTTGACAACTTGCCCAACTATATTTTTTATTAATTCGTCCGTTATCTTCACATCATTAACTTCAGAATATTCTATTAATGATTCGGCATCAACAACAATTTGTGCAGCAATGATCTCATCATGCTTCTCGTCCTTTTCACCATACACAAAGTTTTCGAGAATGTAAGAGTTACGGTTTAGCAAATCTTCAATCTCTTCGGGAAAAACATTTTCACCGTTTTTAGATAGGATCATATTTTTCTTTCTCCCGCTTATATGAAGAAAGCCATCGCCGTCAAAATATCCGAGGTCGCCGGTTTTGAACCAGCCGTTATCAAAAGTGTCTTTAGTTTGATTTTCATTTTTATAATAGCCGAGCATAACATTTGGACCTTTTGCATAAACTTCTCCAACGCCATCGGATGAAGGATTATTAATTTTTATTTCAACTCCGGGAAGCGGAATTCCTGCAGCATCATCCTTAAAATTATCAAGCTGGTTTAAAGTTAAAATCGGTGCGGTTTCTGTTAATCCGTAACCCTGAATAAAATTAAATCCGAACTCTCGCAATCCTTTTGCAACTTTAGGATCGGGTGCAGCGCCGCCGGCAATAAAAATCCTGATCGAGCCTCCAAACTTTTCATGAAGTTCTTTGAATACTTTTTTCTTCAAGCTTTTCCATCCGACAGCAGAAACTAAATTTGTAATTTTGATAAGCGGCGGAACCACTTTTGATTTTACCTTATCTTCCTTTATTGTTTTATATATTCGCTTAAACATTTTGTCAAACAGAAGTGGCACACCAAGAAGAATTGTAGCTTTAACATTTTGAAGGTCGTCAACAACGGTTTTAAGAGAACGTGCGTAGTGCGCCGACCCGCCGGAATACAACGGACAAAGCAATCCGCAGGTGCATTCGTAAGTATGATGGATTGGAAGAACGGAAAGGAATCTATCGCTTGAACTTATCTCGATCAGTTTAGTCATCGCCATTAAATTAGAAGCTAAATTTTTCTGGCTTAGCATAACTCCTTTTGCTCTTCCAAGCGAACCGGAGGTAAATATAATTTCGGCTAATTCATCGGGATTTATTTTCGGCAGCTCATTTAACTTTACAGTGCCGGAAGATTTAATCATCTCTGTCATCGAAAGAATGCCATCCTTTTGCGCAGGTAAATCCATGCTGATGTAATACTTCATCTTTTTAAGGGAGCCCATTCTTTCTTTGAATGTAGATTCGAACGATTCAGAAAAGACAATCACTTCCGAATCGGACTCGTGGATGATATTTAAGATTTCATTTGTGTTAAGATTTTTATCTATCGGAACAATTACAAAATTGAAAGTCATTGCGGTAAGATAAGTTATTGCCCACTGAACTCTGTTCTCACCGATAACGGCAATGTTTGTTCTTTCCTTAATGTCAAGCTTGTTTAATGCGCTGCCGAACTTCAAAACATTTTCGAGAAGCTGGCTGTATGTAACTTTTTTAATGGGAGTATCAGCTAAATCTTCCAGTGCAATTTTATTTTGATGTTTTGAGGCCGATTGAACCAGCATATCCTGGATAGAAGAAACTTTGTAAGTATCGTAAAAAGTAATTGTCTTTTTCATAAATACCCCGGTTAATTTTCGAACTAAAATTAAAAATACTTTCTGTTAAATCAAATTGGTTCATTTCATCAACCCTTTTGACAAGCTCAACGTTACGAACATTGCCCACAGCGCTCAGATTAAGAGGACAATTCGACTTAGAAATTTTGTAGAGAATTTCATGAAAATATTAATGAGTCGTATATCATTTATTATTTATGCGGGAAATAACGATAAATTTCTTTTCTATGCAAAAACCTAAGCAAGGTTACTCCATGACCAGAGACTTCCTCTAATCCTAAACGATAGTCACCGGTTCTTATTCTATAGTAAGAGTTATATCCCCGAATTTTTTTTATATGCGGATTTCATTAGATGATTTTGCACTCTCTTTTATTGATACAACCTCCTGAAGACTCAAAAGTAATTTTTTGTCTTTAATCTTCTCAACATCTTTACTAAAAGATTTTTCAATTTTGATTTTCATTTAGCGCGTTTAATTTTGTTGGCAAGCTTTCTTTTAAACTCTTCCGTATCAACAAATTCTTCTGTTCGACCATTATCCATTGCTTTGGCGAGTCCGATATCTTCAATAGCCTCCGCTACCGCGTCACTAATTAAATCCTTCCTGTCATTTAAAACATCTTCTAAGGTCTCACGTATTATTTTTTTTAACTCTTTACGATTTACCATAATCGTTTCCATATCTTACTCCATTACTTTCAAATCATTCGAATAAATTTTTGAAGGAATTTAGTCAGAAAATTATTAAAAAAGAAATCCTACTTTAGTATAACAAATTAAATTTGACTATTCGCTCGGCTGAATTAATTTTGCAATTAGTCCCGTCCATCCGGTTTGATGAGAAGCGCCGAGACCTTTCCCGTTGTCTCCATGAAAATATTCAAAGAAAGGAATGTAATCTTTGAAGTTCGGATCAGTTTGAAATTTTTTATTATCACCGAACACCGGCCTTTTCCCTTTTCCATCATGGACGAAAATTTTGATCAACCTGTTCGCCAGTTCTTCGGAAATTTCTTTTATGGTGAAAATTTTTCCGGAGCCGGTTGGATATTCAACTTTAAAATCATCGCCGTAGTAATGATGGAACTCCTGCAGCGATTCGATGATCAAATAATTCAACGGGAACCAAACCGGACCGCGCCAATTTGAGTTTCCGCCGAACATGTTTGACTCCGATTCCGCAGGCTCATAATTAACCATCGATGAATAACCATCGGAGCTAAACTTGTACGGATTGTCTTTATGGAATTTCGACAACGACCTAATTCCATAATTCGAAAGAAACTCGCTTTCATCAAGCATTCTTTTTAAAAGCATTTTCATCCGGTGACCGCGAAGAAGCGATAAAAGCCTGCGCTCACCGTAACCGGGTTCATCCCATCTGGAAACTAAACTTGAAAGATCTTTACGATAATTTAAAAACCATTCAAGGCGTTTCCAGAACTCAGGTGCGGCTTCCATCAAATCGGGCTCAAGGACTTCAACAGCAAATAACGGAATTAGTCCGACGATGGAATGGATTTTTATTTTTTGAATTGACTTTCCTGGAACATTCAGTACGTCATAAAAAAATTGATCTTCTTCGTCCCACAAATCAACATCCTGATTCCCAATGTTTGCCATTGCGCCGGCGATAAAAAGAAAATGCTCGAAGAATTTTGTCGCAGTGTTTTGATAAACCGGATTGTGCATTGAAAGTTCAAGCGAGATGCGCATCATGTTTAAGCAGTACATCGCCATCCAGCTTGTTGCATCGGACTGTTCAATAAATCCGCCGGACGGCAGCTCTGCGCTTCTATCAAATACCCCGATGTTGTCCAATCCAAGAAATCCTCCCTGGAAAATATTCCGGTTGTCTTTGTCCTTCCTGTTTACCCACCAGGTAAAATTCAGAAGAAGTTTATGGAACATTGCTTCAAGAAATTCTATGTCACCTTTGCCGTCGTTATTTTTTTTATCAATCTTATAAATACGCCAGGCAGCCCATGCGTGCACCGGCGGGTTAACATCATTAAAGTTCCATTCATACGCCGGGAACTGACCGTTGGGATGCATGTACCATTCTTTGGTAAGAAGTTTCAACTGTCGCTTGGCAAACTCCGGGTCAATCAGAACTAAAGGAATGCAGTGGAACGCAAGATCCCACGAAGCGTACCACGGATATTCCCATTTGTCAGGCATGGAAATTATGTCGGCATTATTTAGATGAATCCAGTCGCTGTTCCTTCCGGTATTTCTTTCTTCAGGCGGAGACGGCTGTGAAGGATCGCCATTTAGCCACTGGCGAATGTCGTAATAATAAAACTGCTTGCACCAAAGCATTCCGGCAAATGCCTGCCGCTGAATATTTCTTAAATCTTTATCTTTGATTTTATTTTGGGAAATCCATCCCTTCGGGAGAAGATCGGTATAAAATTCATCAGCTTCTTCCTTCCTCTTATCAAATACGGAATCAAAATTTTCAAAAGAATTTTTTAGAGATTTATTACTTAAGCGCAGCCGCAGAGTTGCGGATTTACCGTGGTCGATTACAAGCCTATAATTAGCTGCTGCTTTGGTTCCTTTGTTTGAAGTGTTAACGGCATTTTTATTTCCATCAACAACATAATCATTTATTCCATCTTTAAAGAAACCATTGACTTCATTCATCCCATATAATTTTTTAAAGTTGGTTTCGTTTTCGCAGAACAAAAGTTCCGGCTCTCCATCGCAAAACAAAAAATATTTCCCTAAGCTGCGGTGATTAACTTCAATTATATTTTTTATTGATGAACTCAGCAATGGTTTGTAATCATCATGTCCCCAGCTCCAGGTATTTCTAAACCAGAGCTGCGGGATAACATTGATAAGCGCCGTTTCCTTTCCCCGGTTGAGGATTGTAATCTTAATTAAAATGTTTTCCGCATCTTCTTTGGCGTACTCGATGAAAACATCAAAATATTTGTCGTCATCAAAGACGCCGGTATCTATCAATTCAAATTCGGGATCGAGCTTTCCGCTATTTTTATTTTTTTCAACAAGATGCTCGTAAGGAAATTCTTCCTGAGGATATTTGTAAAGCATCTTCATGTAGGAATGCGTCGGCGTATTGTCCAAGTAGTAATAATATTCTTTTACATCCTCACCGTGGTTACCCTGCGGATTTGATAAACCGAAGAAACTATCTTTAAGAATTGGATCCTTGCCATTCCAAAACGCAACTGAAAAACAGAGAAGCTGCTTTGTATCGCAAATTCCGCCGATGCCTTCTTCACCCCAGCGGTAAGCTTTGCTGCGCGATTGGTCGTGAGTTATATAATTCCATGCATCGCCGTTTGCGCTGTAGTCTTCGCGGACAGTTCCCCATTGACGTTCCGAAAGATACGGCCCCCACTTCTTCCATCTAACTTTTCTGCTGTTCGATTCTGCGAGTCTGTTTTTTTCTTCCATTAAATTTTTATTCCACAGTCTATATTTAGAATATAACTATTTTGTAATGAAAAACTTGTATAGGAAAATACAATCCAAATTATTTTGAAGTGACTTGGATAAACTAAAAACTTATATTTCATAAGAATTTTTTTTAGTAATTAATCTTTTATTGATTTTATGGAATCTGAAATAAAGTATCAATCGGTAATAACCTGCCCCGTCTGCGGCTTTAGCAAAGAAGAAACCATGCCGGCGGATGCGTGTCAATTTTTTTACAAGTGCAACAACTGTGAAGAAATATTAAAACCAAAAAAAGGCGACTGCTGTGTTTTCTGTTCATACGGTTCTGTGCCTTGTCCGCCCGTCCAAATGGAAAGAAGAGAAAAGAAGAATTAGTCATTCATATTCCTTTTGATTTATATCAAGTTACCAGCTTCAATCTTGCTATTTCTTTTCAGTTGAATAAATTCGGATTATTCCATTCAAAGCCCGAATCGAGGAATGAAAATGCTTGAAAGAATTTTTGTTCTGATAATTTTTTTCATCCTAGTAATAATTTTTCACAAGAGATTCAGATCAGGAAGATCAAAGAAATCGATCCGTCTGCCGGGAAATATTTCTGTAAAAAATTCTTCTCTCCCTACGGTTTTATATTTCTGGACAGACAGCTGCGTACAGTGTAGAACTTCGCAAAAGCCGGTGCTCAAAAATCTTGAGAAAGAGATCGGCGGTTTTAATCTTGTTGATGTAAACGCAATTGAAGAGAATAATCTTACTTCCCTTTTCAATATTAAAACTGTTCCAAGCACAGTAATATTTTCAAATGACGGCAAGAGCAGATTCATCAACAATGGATTTGCTGATAAAGAGGAACTTCTAAAACAATTGGAAGAAGCTAAGAATTAAAATTTATTTATAAATGAAACTCACCTTTGATGGAACAAAGATGAGTTTCACTTTTTTCATTATTTGAGCAGCACCATTTTCTTAACTAATATTGAACTTAGTTTTCCATCCATTGATTTTGCTTCAAGGACATCAAAATAAATTCCGGATGGAAGCTGATCAGCATTAAAAACAATTTTATGATCGCCTGTAGTTTGGACCGTGTTGACAAGCTCTTTAACTAACTGCCCGATCACATTATAAACACGGATTACAATCTGGCTATTAACCGGCAGAGAATATTTTATCACTGTGTTTGGATTAAAAGGATTAGGATAGTTATTAAATAAAACGTATGTCTGCGGTGTTAAGTTCACATCAAGCTTTACTTCTTTTATATATTGAACTGTTCCGCTTACATCAATCTGCTTAATGCGGTAAAAAATATTTCCGATATAAGAAGTAGTATCTAACTCATCGCTAAAGGTATAATTAACCGGCGCAGCGCTGCTGCCCTGGCTTGCTATAAACCCGATGTTCTGCCAATCTTCAGCTCCCATTTTTCTATCAATCTCAAAACCAAGGTTATTCTTCTCGAAAGCAGTCGTCCAACTTAATTGTATGGCGCTTTCGTTTATGTTTGAAGAAAATGATTCCAGTTCAACAGTTAAAGCACTGTCAATTGTAAAACTCGAATCGCTTACAACTGAATATGGGAAAGGAGTGCTTGATGAATTTGAAATTCTTATTTTGCAATTGGATGAAAAAATATTTGGAACATTCCAAATATAACTTCCGGAATCTGCCGGATAGTTAGAGACAATATTCTGCCATGTGGCTCCGCCGTCTAAAGAATAATCCAGATTAATTGAATCGATCCCGGATGCGTCCCACATAATAGTATGTTGTGAATTCGCTTTCCATTTTTCGCCGCCGTTTGGTGAATCAAGAAAGAACATTGGAAACTTGAAAGCCCTATAGCTCCATTGATCAGGCGGTAGAGACATTTCGAGCGCGACTGTTCCATCTGGTTGGATTTCGGTTACGCTTGTGTTAGCCGTTCCCCATCCGACCAAAGTATTTCCATTATTAAATCTTTGAACATAACCCATCGCAAATGCATAAATATCAGGATTGTTCCTTTATTGCCAAACCAAAGTTGCCGTCATATTTTTTTCATCAAGTTTATATTCCACAGCTCTTGAATACGGTGGATTATGAAAATTGCCGTCTTCAAATAAAGTTATATCACCGTTTGCAATTCTTCTTACAGCATGCTGATGAGAAAATCCTTCGTTGTCATTTAGAAAATCAAATTGATTATTCTTTCCGCCAAGCCGCCAAATAATATCTCCGGTTTGAATATTTATTTTTGTTATTTCGTCAATGTGCCGAGATGAAAGAAATAAATTTCCATCGGTATCAATATCAATTGCATTTGAATGAACATAATCAATGCTGGCAGCGGTTAAATCTTCGTGAGTTGCATCCGTAATTTTAAAATGATCCCAGCTTCGCCACTGAAAAATTACATTTCCGTTTTTGTCAAGCTCTTGAATTATTATTCCGGTAACAATAGCATTTGGATTTCCGCCAGAGACAATCTGGCTCATATCAACTTTTTCAAAATCATCGGCAAGTAAAAAATATTTTCCGTTTGGAAGTATGAGCAATTCATGAACATCATTTGTATATCCGCTGCTGCAAGAAAAACTATCAACAACAGCAAAAGATGAATTCATTCCATAAAATTTTTCCGCGCTCGAATTAAAATAAGTAATTAAGCCGGTTGGCTGCACTTTAAAGTCAAAACAATCAGCCGGCATCTTCCTGTAAAAAACAGGATCGCCTGAATTATCTAGAATCATTAAATAATTTCCGTAAGGATTATCCTTCTGAATAGAAAAATTTGATAAGAATATATAACCGGGCGTTGGGTTATTTGATTGAGTTACTGATACTGCCGGAAAATCGTCCGGAAGATCTTTAATGCCATTTATTTTTTGAGGTGCATAAGAATTTAATTTTGGATAATTTTTATTTGAAGAATTTGATTGTGGTAAATTGTCCGATTCAATTTCATTAAGAACTGCCTGCCTTTTATATTCATTGCTTATGCCGCCGGGAGAAATTGTGAAGGAAAAAGATTTACCATTTATTTTCCCGCCAGCAACCGTTGTTAAGCCATCATTTAAAGTAACAGAAACTTTTTCTCCGGGCGAAAATGGAACATATGGCTGGAACAACAAAATTTTTTGATCATCTGCAAGAATAACCTTTCCAGAATGCAAACCACTTTGAAAGCCTCGAACAATAAAAAGCGAACCACCGGATATGCTCGAAGGATTAATTAAATTTTTTGTTCTTATAATGATATTTGTTTGAGGCATTACCAATGCGGCATCCGGCATTGGTGAAATATAAGTTATTTGATCATTTTCATTTTTCTGAAGTTTTGAGGAAGTTGATAAATAATTATGGGTTGGCGCCGAATATGAAACGAATGTTACCGCTTGAAATAAATAAATAACCAATAAAACGTAACCAAATTTTTTCATCTAATCTTTCTTTCGAATAAGTAGTTAAGGTTTTATTTTGGTATTTACTATGACAAGGATAATTTTTTTTCGGTTTAATTAAACATCGTGATGGTTTTAAAATGAAAATTCTTATTTAATAAAAGTTCGCCTGGAAATTCTATTTAACTGCCTGAAAGGATCATAAGGAGTTTAAAAAAATTAGAAAAAAGAAATAATGATCTGATCATTTAACTTTTGCGGAATAACTAAATGGTAATAAAATTTGCACTAAATATTTGTGCTTTAAGAAAAAATATTTTGTGGGAGAATTTCGATAAATCTTGCTGGTTAAAATGGCAAAAATGTTATGGATGAATATTTAATGATTGAATAATAAAACCAGGATTATGAATCCTAAATAAGATGAATTATTAAAATTTTTCTGACTGAACCCAACATTTTCCCTGGAACCTGAGTCAAACTAAAAGTTGCATTCTAAATTTTATGTAACTTTTCAATATTTTCTTTAGTCAAAATAATAATATTCGATACAATGATTTATAAAAGAGGTATTAAATGAAAAAATTATTTTTGATCATTCCGACTATTTTATTGTTTGCTTTTTCTTCAAAAGCTTTTGCCTCCGAGACAAAAACTTATAACTTCAAAGATTTTACTTCCGTTGAAGTTGGAAGCGGAATGCTGCTTACAATTACTCAATCAGATTCATACAGCGTTGAAGTGAATGCAGATAAAAAAGATTTCGAACATCTTCGTGTTGAAAAGAAGGGGAACACTTTAAAATTTAACATTAAAAGAGATTTCTTTTCTTTTTTCGGACATAGACAAAACAGAATTGAAGTGAACATTAAAATGCCTTCATTAACGGGACTTGATTTAAGCGGCGGTTCAATAGGGAAAATAACAATGGATGTTTCTTCCAAAAAATTTGCTGCAGAGGTTTCCGGCGGATCGCAATTAAAAGGGAATCTTAGCTGTGCAAATATTGGCCTGGAGCTTTCAGGCGGAAGTAAAGTTGAAATATCCGGCAAAGGAAATGATATTAGACTGGAAGGATCCGGCGGAAGTATTTTTAGATTAAAAGATTTTTCTGTGGGAAATGTTGATGCTGAGCTTTCCGGTGGTTCGCATGCAACTATAACGATGAACGGCACTTTAAATACAGACCAAAGCGGCGGATCCAGAATTGTTTACTATGGAAATGCAACACTTGGCAATACCGATTTCAGCGGCGGTTCCGGAGTAACCAAAGGAAAGTAAAATCTTTCACTACCAATTTATTTTCAATGTTTGGTGAAAGACTTAATTATTAGATACCGGGTTCTCGATTCGTGATTTTTATCTAACATCAAGAATCCGGCATCCATTTCAAGATAAAGTGACTTTGCTTTTTCCAACATACCTCTTATTTTCAGCATACCTAAAATAAAAGTGAAAATAATATGAGTTTAAATTCAAACGAAAAATTAGAAACGGCAACATTCGGTTCGGGATGTTTCTGGTGTACTGAAGCTATCTTCGAAAGAATTAACGGAGTTCGTTCAGTTGTCTCAGGATACTCAGGCGGAAATGTTCCTAATCCATCTTATGAATCAGTTTGCACCGGTAAAACCGGACATGCAGAAGTTTGTCAGATAACTTTTGATCCGATAAAAATTTCTTATGATGAACTTTTAAAAATATTTTGGAAAACTCACGATCCCACAACATTAAATCGTCAAGGCAATGATGTTGGTACGCAATATCGTTCAGTAATTTTTTATTATACTGAAGAACAAAAACAAAAAGCAGAATTTTACAAAGATGAGCTGAATAAATCCGGCTCGTGGAAAGATCCGGTTGTTACTGAAATTGTGCCGTTCAAAAAATTTTATGAAGCTGAAGAATATCACCAGCATTATTTTGAAAGAAATCCATTTCAAGGTTACTGCTCATTTGTTATCGCACCAAAAGTTGAAAAGTTTGAGAAAGTGTTTAAAGACAGATTGAAAAAAGATTAAGTTGTTTTATAGTTTCATATCTAAGATTATCCCATCTCTTTATATTAAACTTAATAACAGTTAAATTTCTGTTGTTCTTTTTTTCAAATGAAGAATAGCTTTTTTAATTTTTAATCGGGGCTAAAATGAAATCTTTAATAATTATCTTTCTTTTATCTTTCCAAATATTATTTTGCCAAACAGAAACAAAAGAAACTAAGAAAAGTGTATCTGAAAAAAAAGGCGACACCACATTAACCCAGTCGGTAATAATTTCGAAAAGTGAAGACATAACACCTAGGTCAAATCTAATCGTGATAAATCCTTTAAAGTTTTTCTTATTTTATAATCTTTCATATTTTCATAAAGTTTCAGAAGAAACAGCGATTGGTATTGGCTTTCAAATTCCAACCATCGGAGGCATTGATGGTTTTGGTATAAATGCAGAAGTTAGGATATATCCCAAAGGAAAAAACTTGCGTGGTTTTTATTTCGCTCCCAACATATCTTACAATCATCTTACGACAAATAATGTTTCTACAGATCCTTTTTCTCTCGGTATATTAATAGGCTGGCAATGGTTTCCCGGCGAAGAATTTGCAATTGGTTTAGGAATCGGCGTTGATCATTATTGGGGTTCCGTCTCTGATTCAGGAGATGATTTTGGAAAATACAATGGCTATGTGCCAGCAATAAGATTTGATATTGGTTACGGCTGGTAGAATTAAATCAAAATATTTTTCAGACAGCATTATTTATTTGCCGGTCAATTACCGATTGCTACCATTCACATAATTAATCAATTCTCAACACAACAATTATAATTTCCCATCGTCTTAATTGACAGATAAGAATCATTATGATCTTGTTTTATCCTTCGGAGGAAATAGGATCATTTTATAAAATCAAATGTTAATGGAGGATAATATGAAATTAATTTATACAGAGAGAACGAGATTACTACAATCTATGAAGGTCGTTTCACTTTTCTTTTTCCTTTTGATTTCATCTTCTTTTTATTCATGCAACTCTTCCGCACAGGAGAATTTGCAAAAAGATTCTGATTCGGAAGAATTAAAATCCGGCAACAATGAAAAAGTTTTTTCATTCCATAAAATGACAAACGGAAAAGACAATTACTGGAAAGTGGTTTTCAAAGACGGCGAAGTCGCTGAGCTTTATAAAAACGGGAAAAAGATCCCAGATGAAAATATTAAAGATTACAAAGGAATGATAAGTGATGAACTTGCAGATTTAAATGATTATCACTTTGAACTTCCGAGACATAATTTTCATTTTCAGTTTAACAGAGAAGCATTAGACAGCGCAATGAAACAATTGCACGAAAGTCTTTCTCATAAAGATTTTGGCTGGGTCGATTCTGCTTTTAACAGTAAAGAGTTCAGAAGTGAAATGGACAGTTTGAAAAATAGTTTATCCGGATTGAAGAAAATGAAACTTTACTTACCGGAAGGCAAGTTCGATTTTCACTTCGATACTTCCGCATTTAACAAAGGCATGAGAGAATTAAGAGAAAACTTGAAGAATATGAAATTCAATAGCCATGATTTTAAGTGCGATATGGGCGCTTTCCGCGAAGGAATGGAACACAATCGTTTCAACAGTGAAGATTTTAAAATTGATATGGAAAAATTTTCTCACCAAATGGAAAAATTCAAAGATGAAATGAAAAGCTTCCATTTTGACATGGAAAAATTTAAAAAAGAGAGGAAGACATTTAAAAGCTTTATGAAAGATATCAGGGGCGAGTTAGTAAAAGATAAGCTCATCAAAAATGAAGATGAGAAATTTGACATGAAGATGAATTCCAAAGAAATGTTCATCAACGGGAATAAAGTTCCGGATAATTTATTCAAAAAATATAAAGAAATTTATCAGCAGCACTATGGAAAAGAAATTGAAAAAGAGTTTGATATAAATACAAATTAAAATTCTAAAAGCGGGGGTTTGAGACACGAATCTCCGCTTTAAATTTTATTTATTCAAACTAAATAAATAACCGACGCTACGTACGCTTTTAAAATAAATTGGCTCGGAAGGATTCGGTTCAAAATATTTTCTAAGGCGGACAATAAAATTATCTACAGTTCTTGTTTCAATTTCCGGATTCATGTGCCAAACTTTTTCAATCAGCTCTTTACGTGAAATAATTTTTTCTTTATTATCAATCAAGTATTTTAAAACCATCGCTTCTTTTTGTGTTAACTTAAATTTACCTGAATTGTTTGAACACTCCAGATTTTCAAAATTAATTTTGTTACCGCCAAAACTATAAACCGGTTGGTTTGTTGTTGCTTCCTTATACCAAGACTTCCTTTTCAGCATTCCACTAACACGAAGCAAAATCTCTTTAAGATGAAATGGTTTTGTCATATAATCATCGGCGCCGAATTCTAAACCTTTAACTTTATCTTCAACGCCGGCTCTTGCTGTCAACATTAAAATCGGCATCTGCGGAGATTTATCTCTAACAATTTCAGCAATCTCAAATCCATCAACATAAGGAAGCATTATATCAAGAATAATCAGATCATATTCGTTTGAATTATAAAACGCAAGAGCTTGTTTTCCATCTTTAGCCCAAGTCACCGAATAACCTTCTTCGGTAAGGTTAAATACAAGACCAATTGCAAGTGTTTCTTCATCTTCAACAAGTAAGATTTTATTTCCCGGTTTCATCAATTATTCTCCCAAATTTGCATCGTTATCTTTTTTGTTTATATTTTTTTTTATACTTCCGGCAAAATGATTATTTGTCGATTTATAAATCGGCAATTCAATTCGGAAAGTTGTTCCTTTATCATCCCCTGCACTCGAGGCGGAAATTTTACCACCGTGACTTTTAATAATTTCTCTCACCCAATATAAACCCAGACCGGTGCCTTTAACGTTTGGAATATTACCGTTGTAAACACGATGGAATTTATTGAAAATTTTTTTTATTTCTTCAGAAGGTATCCCGATTCCTTCATCGGAAATTTCTAATATAAATTTTTTAGATTGACAATCCGACTTAACTTTAATTTCTACCGGTTTTGTTGAATACTTTATTGCATTGTCAAATAAATTATCGAATACAATTTTTAATGCATTTCTATCGGCGATACATTTGCATTCCGGTCCGAGTTCTATTTTCACATTTGAATTCGGAATTTTGAATTGTTCAGTTGCTTCTTCCGTCAATTCTTTTACCAAAATATTTGAGTCATAAACGTGGAAATTGTGTGAGATTTTTTTCTGTTCCAACGCAGATATTTCCAAAATTGAATTGATAAGATTCTTCAGCCGGTTTGCATCTTTCATCATCATTTCAATAAATTCTTTTTGTTTTTCTACCGGAACATTTCGTGAGTTTAATGTTTCAAGATAAAGTTGAATAGATGACAACGGTGATTTTAATTCGTGAGTAATGTTCGCAATAAAATTATCATATAGCTTATTTAATTTTAACTGAACATTTAGATTGCGGAAGATTAACGACATGCTGAAAGCAATTCCGACAAGCAAAATAATTCCGCCGACAAATGGAAAAATATTTGTTCCATCGTAAATAATTTCAGGTGAAAGCTTCTCCCCAACCGTTTTGAAAATAATATAATTTGAAACGTACCAGTAAATCCATATTCCTAAAAGCGCAAGCCAGGCAAGCTGGGCAAGAACAAAAATTGAGATGTTATAAAAAAGTGCGTGACGTCGTTTCATTTTAAATCCCCGGTTGAAAAATTATTTTTCTTTGAACTAAAATTATTTCTAATGAAATATCCTGCTATAAATTGATAAGTTCAAACTTCACTTTTAAACTTTTACAAATCTTTTACAGTACTTTTCAAAAAAAAGTAAGATAATTGAAATGTAAATAAGAATGTTTAATAAATTGTTTTTCACTTCTTCAATGCACCATCATCCATTAGCAATATTTTATTAAGGTTAATTATGAAAATATTATTGGTCTATCCCGAAACACCATCGACTTTTTGGAGCTTTAAAGATGCATTAAAATTTATCTCCAAAAAATCAGCAGAACCGCCGCTTGGATTAATAACCGTAGCAGCAATGCTTCCTAAAAATTGGGAAAAGAAATTGATCGACCTTAATGTTTCGAAACTTGTCGACAAAGATTTGCTTTGGGCGGACTATGTTTTCCTCAGCGGAATGAACATTCAAATCAATTCATTCAAAGAAGTTGTTAGAAGATCTAACAAACTTGGTGTTAAAGTTATTGCCGGAGGTCCGCTTTGTACAACTCAATACAAAGATTTCCTGGGAATTGATCATTTAATTTTAAATGAAGCGGAAATAACTCTGCCGCTATTTTTGAATGATTTGGAAAACGGAACAGTTAAATACATTTATCAAACCAACGAATTTCCGGATATTTCTTTAGCGCCGGTTCCGTTGTGGGGATTGCTGGACAAGAAAAAATACGCATCTATGAGCATTCAATATTCGCGCGGCTGTCCTTATGACTGCGAGTTTTGCAGCATTACAATGTTGAACGGAAGACGACCTCGGACAAAAAGTAAAGAACAATTTCTTCACGAATTAAATGTTCTTTATGATCAAGGCTGGCGCGGCGGAGTTTCAATTGTTGATGATAACTTTATCGGCAACAAACGGAAATTGAAATTGGAAATACTTCCAGCTTTGATCGAATGGTCGAATGAAAGAAAACATCCGTTTAATTTTATAACAGAAGTTTCGGTTAATCTAGCAGATGATGAAGAACTAACAGAGATGATGGTGGAAGCAGGCATCACCAGCATATTTATCGGCATCGAAACTCCAAATGATGAAAGCTTAGTCGAATGCGGCAAAACCCAAAACTTACGGCGTAATCTTATTAGCTCAATCCAAATGCTTCAGCAGAAAGGAATGATTGTTTCCGCCGGATTCATTGTCGGTTTCGATCATGATCATCCGAATATTTTTGAGCAGCAAATTAATTTCATTCAGAAAAGCGGGATCGCTTCTGCAATGGTTGGTTTGTTGAATGCACCTACGGGAACTAAACTATTTAAACGATTGAAAAATGAAAATAGATTGCTTGAAAGCTTTGGCGGTAATAACATGGATGGCTCAATCAATTTTATTCCAAAGATGAATTACAATGTTTTGATAAACGGATATTCCAAAGTCTTAAATACTATTTATTCCCAAAAAGAATATTACAACCGGTTAAAGCAATTTTTAAAAGAATATAAAGTACCTTCATGGAAATCATCCAAAATTTCTTTTGGCGAAGTAAAAGCATTTTTCAAATTACTGTGGCGGCTTGGAATTTTGGAAAAAGATAAAAGATATTTTTGGAAATTATTTGCGGTAAGCTTGTTTAAATATCCAAGAAAATTTCCCCTTGCAATGACATTTGCAGTTTACGGATTTCATTTCAGAAGAATAGCTGCAAACGTTTGAGTCTTTTTCTTAAAAATTAAATTCCCCTGGTATTCATCAAAACAATTCGCCAGCCGTCGGGATCTTCGATTGTAACTCCCTTTTCTTCCCAATAAGGATTTTCCGGCTCAACGGATTTATATCCCATAGAAAAAATTCTACCGGCAAGATTTTCTAATTCCTTTTTATCAGTAATATAAAAGACGAGCAAATTATCTTTTGTCGGCGCCGGACATGGGCTTCCATTTTGATGATGGGTAAATTCCAAATGATATTCACTTCCGGGTAATCCAAACATAACACCAGAATAACCTTTATGGTTTTCAAATGAACTTAAAATGGGCAAACCTAATCCTTCGCCGTAAAATTTTTTTATCTCGTTTAACTTATCGGTTGGACGTGCAATTCTAACTTGTGCAACGTTTATTTTTGAATTCACGTTCTGAGTTAAAATATCAAACAGCATTATTTAATACTTAGGAAAATATTTGTTCCAAATGATGCTGCATGTGATCATAATAATCATCAATTAAATATTCCAAAGCAACAGGTTCATCCGCTGGTGGTTTTTGAAAACAGATTTCATCAAGATTATGAATGTCTCTCGGTTCGGTGAGAATTTCTTCATGAATCGAATCAATTAAATGAAGTAAATGTTTATTGTAGGCAACCCAAAGAGTAATAAGAGCGCCCCAAGAAGCTTCTTTATAGTTTTGAACTTTCACCCAAAGATCCTGTTCGTAAGATGCAAAGACAAGCTCATCCGAAAATTGCGCGGTAACAAATCTTGCATGGTTGTTTGCAGCGGAATCAATAAGGTGGCCGAGCAATTCTTTTCTTGTCCATTTACCCGGTGCATAAGGCGCATTAGCAGTTTCTTCAGTCATGTCTCTTAAATTTATTTCTGTAGATTCAAAAAATTCGGTATAATAATCTGAATACTTTCCCATGAATAATATTTCCTTTCGTTAACTCATAATTAAAATCAATTAAGTCACCGGCTAAATTAAAAATTTTAAAACTTAAATACTTCTACCAAATAGAATAGCTACGTATAAATAATTTTCTTCCGGTTAGAGATATAAAATGCCGTTTATCAAAAACCTCCTGCATATTATTGTTAATTAGATATATTTGCTGAAAAATACTTTGCGAAAAATATTTTATAACAAATAAACCGGGGCAAAGATGAATAAAAAATCATTAGAAGAACTTCTAAGAAATATTGCAGCAGCGGGAAATAAAAACATCTCAAGTTTGATGATAAAAATTTCCGATGTAACATTTCTAGACACAAATGACAACCGGGTAATTCTTCGCAATAAAATTAAAAAAAGCAAAAGAACTTTCTATCCGGTTTGCGAAGGTTCAAAAGAAAATATAATCGGGATAATACATATAAAAGAAATTTTGATCAGCGCATTATCAGATTCAAAGATAGATTTAAGAGAATGTTTACACGAACCGGTTTACTTCAATGAAAACTTCAGCATCCATCAAGTCTATGATATTTTCTTTCAATCAAATACCGGCGCTGCTTTTGTAGTCGATAAGGAAAACAATATTTCCGGTTTCATTACTTTGAAGGAAATTACAAAAGCGATTTTAGGAAATCTTCAATTTGATGATGATCTGACAGAACCGCTATTGGGTTAAAGATAGGATTGTAAACATTTAAAATTCTAAATTCGAATTTTAATTTACTACCAGCCCATCCTTTTTCTTAATGATGTTATATGTGCAATATGATGCTTTCCGTGCCAGGAATATAAAGCTAATGCTCTTTCCAAAGTTGAAACTCCATTAACCGGATGGATGTAAGTTCGTTTCCAATCTTTCGGAGAAAAAGATTTAAGCAAATTTGCCCAGCGAATGTGTAAATTCTCCAACAGATTAATTGAAACTGAAACGGGAGTAATCATTGAGTCATTAAGCTCTGCCCACTTCTTTTCATCATAAGGTTTTATTGTTGGCTCCTCTTCAGTTATCGCAAGCTTAAATCTGATAAAGCTGTTCATGTGGCTATCCGGTAAATGATGAACAACTTGTTTAAGCGTCCAGCCGCCGGGGCGGTAAGAAGTATTTAATTGTTCATCTGTTAAACCTTCAACAGCTTTTCTGAGCTCAGAGGGGACTTCTTCCAAATCCCGGATGTATTTTTCAATCATTTCATTTGTAATTTCACTTTCAAGTTTAAACTTTCCAATCGGAAATCGTAAATCTTCATCGTTCATATAAATACTTTTACCTCAAATTTGTTTTGTTCGTTTTAATTTGGACTTAAACTTATTTAAAAGGTTTTCAGCCCAGACAAACTCTGTTGCTAAAACCGCTAGGCCTGCCGGAATAACTAATATTGCTGGTCCTGGAGTAACAACTAACAATACTCCGATAAGAAGGATTGTGAAACCGGCTATTGCAATAAAAATTCTTTTTAATTGTTTTAGAGTTTTACTCATATGCTTATAATAGAATGTCAGTTTTATGAAAACTTTATAACTTCCCCTTCATAGCGTTTATTTTAGTAAAGGCGAATATATGAATAATTATATTTTATTTCCTAATAAAATCTGATATAAAATTATTCACTTTGAGATTCTATTTTAGCAGCCCTCATAAAAATGAAATTAATTATAGAGTAAATATTAAGAATATGCGTTGTTTACTAAATAAACTGCCGATTTAAAGCAGTTAATTTATTCCTGACTTCTGCCAATTAGTATGACAAGGCGATATCGATTTTATTGACGACATCCATCGAGCTTTGATTTAATTCTGAACGCAGAGTAAAGGTATTTTTTGTTACCTTATCATATAGCTTAGCATCTGTAATAACCCAGATTGCATCAATAATCTGTTTTAATGAAAGCTTTGTATTTACTTCTAAAAACTTTCCGATTATTAAGGCTGCAAAGCAAATAAGGATATGTGATTTTACTGCATCTTGCTTATGATGAAAGATCGGACGGCTCGAAATCACTCTTTGCCATTCTGAAAGCTTGCTCTACATGCCATAAGTCATGATACCGGGTAATAATATCCTTATTTGAAAGTACTGTCTCCGGAATGTTTGTTAAGTATCCTTTCATGCCAAGTAATAGCTTCGCTTTCTGTATAAGCGCTTCATTGAGGATGTATTGATCATTTTTATCTTTACGTTTTACAAATTTGACCCGCTTACCTGACTGATTCTTTTCTACTAGCTGTTTGGCTCTGAGTAATTGTTTATCCATTTCATTTTTATCTTTACGGTATCTGAATTGACTAAAATCAACTACAAGATCTCCCGTGACTGTTTTAATGCGTATGGATTGTCCATCTTTATTTTTGGATATCCATTGCTTTGGAAGAAGTTTATCGTGGATAGTTTCAATTATATTAAGCGAAGTGCTGCCTAATCTTGCCCCAACAATATATGACAGATTTCGCTTCCTTAATTCTTCTATATTTTCTTTACTAAGCATAGCCGCATCGGCAACAATTATCGGCATTTTCACTTGGTTTTTATGCGTGAAATTATCAAGAGTTTTCAGCATTGTTTTTCCTTCAAAAGTATTTCCGGAAAAGATTTCATAGCCTAATGGAAAGCCTTGACGTGTTACAATAAGTCCAACTACAATCTGTGGCTGTTGCGGCTTATTATCTTTTGAAAATCCTTCTACTCGTAACTCATCACCCTTAAAGGTTTCAAAATATAGTGTGGTCACATCATATAGTATCAGAGCTAAATCATCTTTTAGCATTTCTTTTGCACATTTGATGGCTATTTCTTCTATGCTCTGTTTCTTAATTCCTAAGTTTAATATTTTACGGTATACTGTACGCTCAGAATATATAATACCGAAGTAACGTTCTAACAATTTTATTGTTCTTAATTTTGATGCCGGTTCAATTAATCTCATAATTGCAAAATCAAAAAGAAAACTTTCTTCATTACTATCTAAACCACAATGCAGCGCAACTCTCTGAAGTAACTGATAGGTAAAGATATGCTCTACGCCTAAAAATTTTAGCCCGGTTGCAGTAACTGTACCGTTAGGATTTTCTGGAAATAATTCCTCTTGCTTAGAATGTTTTCTAATCCAATCTTTTCCATCTTTTACTAATGTTTCTATTTCCTGCTTAGTCTTTCGGCTGCCAATATGTTTTTCTACTATCAGCTTTCTATTTTTATAGTATACAACTTGAACCGCAGTTGAACCTGAGCCTGTTTTTATCTTTCTTATATAAGGCACATCTTAAGTCGATTTTATTGCTATTAGTATGACAAATTACTAAAAATATCTCTTTAATTTTCCATCTTTAATAAGCGTATCTACTAATTTATCAAATTCGGTTGGAACGGGACCCAAGTTGTTTTCTATCCAATTACAAGCTAAAACTGGACGTAAAACATAAAAATATTTTTTTATCCACACTCTTTCGTTTTTTAAGTAATCTCGCAAATTACCTTCTGCCATATTTGTATAAGGATGCATACAAGATATTGGAGAATAATATATTGGTAAAAATGATTTTAGTTTATCATAAACCGAATATTGTTTCATATATACAATTGGAGATTGAATCCATTCAAATAATGGTGGATTTGATTTTCGGAATAACTTCAAAGCCTTTTTTAAATCCCAACCACTTAAATCTACATCATCGATAATTTCTTTTTCAATTACATCTCTACCTTCATCAATCGAAAGATAACATTCAGGTTTTCTGATATAAATAAATCTTACATCATAATCGCTGTCATTTGATGGAAATCCCCAAGCTCTGCTTCCGGATTCGCAAGCAAATAATATTCTTATTTCTTCATCAGACTGAATTTTTTCTAATCTATGAATTATTTCTTGATATATATTTTCTTCAATTATTTCCATAAACTGAATTAAGCAGCGTTATGGTAGGAATGCCTGTTACCAGACATCCCCCACACAGATCCCGGCGTGCAGTATTACCGCACCGGGCTCCTCAATGATACTCGCTTCCGTACTGTCAGCATAACGAGCTAAATAAATTTAACT
>JAMCWE010000088.1 GCA_023475265.1 Bacteroidota bacterium | reverse complement strand
TAACTGGTATCCCTGTCTTTCTCGAAGACATCAAATGCTCTCGGATTTTTGAATGACCGGTTAAACAGAAAAACATCTTTAAGATTTTCGATAAAAGGGATGTTATGGTCTTTCATCCATCCGTCGGAAAATTCTTTATGATGAAAAGTAAAGCCGTCTTTGCCAGGTAATAAATCTATGCTTGAATAATTTCCAATATTGCTCTGTACAAATGGATAAACGGAAAGATGAATTTCAAATGGAGATTCATTTAAAATTCTTATTTGCCTTACAGCAATCTTTGAACTGTAGACTAAAAAAGTTTCTTCGATCCGGACATCTTTAAAAGGATAATAATAAAACTTTACCAGGTCGCTGTACGAAGCCGTAATTACGGGCTTCTTGTAATACCGCTTCAGTCGATAGACAACATTGCCATTCATCTTGAAAATCAATCCGATATTTCCCGCACGTTCGTTTACAAAGTCCAATCCTTTCTCTGGATCGCACCAAACGAATTGATAGCCTTCATTTATCGTGAACTGCGAACGGCTCATCGCAGCGGCGTACGTTGTATATACCGGATCGTTCTGCGCTGCGTGCAGATACGATAAATAGTTCTGCGCGCTTGTTACCGAGGCAAGAATTAAAAATGTGAAAGTCGATATAATAATGTTTTTAGTCATGCAATCTTTTGATGGAACACGGATATCGCGGATTGAACGGATTTCCGCAGATCAATGAAAATTCGCTTAATCCGTGTGCTATTGTTTTAATAATATTTTAATGGTTTTATTAACGTACTTTTCTTCGCTCTCTGGAAAGATAACTCTGATCGAATATACGTGATTCTTGTAACTCATTTTTTCACCGCCATCCACGGACTTAATTTGATCAGTCGAAGAATATATTTTTAAAATCTCATCATGTTCCGGTTTTCCTTGAACTTCCACCGAATAAATATTTCTGCTTAAACTTGAAGATAAGATACGGAAACCTTCGGAAGAATCTCCCGGAATAGGATGAGCAACCGCCGGAAGGACGCCAATTCCGCCGGAATGAAAAACTTCGACTTCAGCTTTATTTTCAACATCGAAATTTAAATTGATTATTTCCGATTGACGGTCATTCTCTAATTTGAATTTTGTTTCCTTACCATTAACCAGCACTTTGCTGACTTGAGTTCCCAGCGGAAAAGTTGGTGTGAAATTAATCTTTAATAATTTACCTTCGTTCTGAATAAAATCATAAATTGATTTTTCTTCGTTTTTTTTCATGCTGAAGTTTAATGAATGATCACCGGTTTTGATTCGTTCGACATTAATAAAATTCCAATCAAAAGGAAGACGCGGCGATATAGTCAATTCATTATTAAACGCATCGGCATTCAGTCCGAGCATTCCTTCCAACGCCGGCTGCAGCACCATCGTTTCAGACCAGCATTGATGATCGCAAACGCCGGAAGGCTGATAAACTTCACCGTTTAAAACTTCTTCAACATAACCCCGCGCCCAATTTTTATAATTGAGCAGATTATTCATGATGTGCGAATAACCTTGAACATACTGATCGTATTTATATTCGGCAAGCGCAGTCCAGCCCGTAAACAGCGGCCAAACGCTTCCGAGGTGATAACCGTTCGGGCTGAACGCCGGATTATCTTCGCCGATTATTCTTGTTCCCCAATCAGAAGAAAAATTATTTCCGGAGTATGCATCGAGAACCGGATAAGTTTTCTTTTTATTAATTACACCGATATAAATTGGAACAGAAACTTGAATTGTCTTTTCTTTGCTGTAACTGCCGTCCGGCATCTGGCTGTCGTAGAAGAAATTTTCTTTCGGATTCCAAAAATCTTTATTGATAATTTTTTTAACCGTCTCAAATTCCTTAGAATAATATTTTTCCTCTTTCTGAAGATTAAGATTGCCCGCCATATAAGCGGCTTCTCTCAATGCCTCAGCCCAGCATCCGGCAAGGTAAAGAGTTGTGCGTCCGCCGTAAAGAGCACCGCCTTCGACCCAACCGTGTCCGACATTTATATTTTCAATCAGATGGTCATGATTGAAATCGGTGGAGAAACAATAATCGATAGCCTTTTTAATATGTTTCCAACTTTCTCGAATGAAATTAATATCGCCAGACCTTTCCAAATACCTTCCGGCAAGAATAATATAAAGCGGAGTCGCGTCGGCAGCATCATAATGAACGACGCCGCTTGTAGTCAACTCGTGATAAATCTTCCCGGAGAGCGCCTGGTATTTCTGATAGGTTTCTAGCTCTGATTTTACTTTTTCAAAATCGCCGTAATCAGATAAAGCCATTCCGCTCCATTCGCCGTCTCGCCCGAAGTACCAGGCGTAACCCGGTCTTCCGCTGATTTGTTGAGCGCCATCCCAGCCTCTTGCCGTAGTTGCGTAGCCAGCTACTAACGAATTTCCAATGCCGGGAGTGTGAACGAAAAATTTATCAGTGCCAACTAAAGCCCAGCGGTAACCGGTGTTGAAATCTTTATCGGGAGTTGTTATCATCAGTTTGCTGCTAAGAAAATTTTTGTAATAATCTGAAGTTGATTCAAAAACTTTCTCCGGATTTTTCATCGCATCTTCATAATATTTAACAGCAGTTTCTTTTCCCTCATCTGTTCCGGCAACAACGATATCAAGGTTATCGTTCATGCTCAGATCATATTCAGCAAGCCCGGCAGCTTGAAATTTATTTGTCGGAATTCCTTTGAATGTAGAATCAGTTTTTGTGAAGCCGCCAAATTGCCCGATAACTTTTTCAACCGGCTTTCTGTTCGAACCAACCAGTACGTTAAATTCATCTGATTGATTTTTTATGTGGAATGCATTCAATCCATCATACCATGAATAATAGATTGAGCCCAATGCATCGCTGTCGTAAGGCCACATGAAACGGAGGTTACTTTTAAATTTTATTATAAGCTTTGCCGGATAAAGTCCGCGGTACTCGTAATGAACGACTGCCGCCGGTATATCAATGCTACCTGTAATTATCTCTTTGACGAATGCCCTATCAAATCGGTAAGTGCGCGTGAAAGACCCCGGACGAACTTCTATTTCCGGTCGCTGGTCATTGAGCCAATAGATAGTGTCCTTGTAAGAGAATTGAATTCCGACTTCATAATCTCTCAAAGCCATAAAAGGATGAATCCAGATTTCATCAATGCCGCCCTTTTCCTTTCCCATCAATAAAATTCTCTGCTGACCCAAATCCCAATTATTATCCGTGCCGAATTGCGAAGTGAGTGTCATTTCATTTGTCGATTCATTCCAATCTTTTGCTTCCGGTAATTTGATCGAAGGAGATGTCTCGCTGAACTGCAAAACCTTAAGTGGCGCATAGCTCCAGTACCTCGGCTTTTCATCCGATTTCAATTTTCCGGCAAGATAGAGAAGGCAATTCTCTGTAAACTTTTCGAGGTTCAGCAGGGTAAAATTTTTCGGCGCAAAATAAGTATAAGCTCCAACGGCAAGAACTTTTCCATTACCCAATTGATATTCAACAGCAAGCTTCTCGTCATCCTTCAAAGTTATGTAAGCCCAATTCACCGCCACGACTTTTCCATTTTGAGGAACCGAACTGCCGAAAAAACCAACCTGACGGGCGGTGTTGTCTTGATGCGCATCCCAGATGTAAGTGTCGCCGTGCAAGCCAGTAAATATTGGGTGAGAACGCAGTGCATGAAGTCCCAGCTTTCTTCCGTAACCTTCGTCTTTCGCTTCTTCATATCTAACTTGAGGAACTACTTTTTCCAATCCCAAAGTGTTTATGTAACGAAATGCATCAAGAGTTAAAAATAATCCGCCGCCGCCATCAACAAATTTTCTAATCGAAGACACAACGCTTGCATCCGTTTCGTTCCCGGAAAATTCAGTTGTATCGGATTTATGAAACCAGAGAACATCAACATTTTTTAAAATATCCGGATGAACTTTTATTTGATCAAACGGGATTAGCCTGACCTCGAAATTCTTATTTGCTTTTAGGAAGCTGAATGCAGCAAGTGATTCTGAATCGGTTTGCAAATTTTCTTTCTCTGTAAGAAAGCCAACTTTAATTTTCCGATTTTGACTTCCGGCAGCAAAGCCAATAAACATTAAAGAGATTAAGAAGATGAAAGAAAATTTATTCAGTAACATTTTAATCACGAATTTTCTCCGGTTGCTCTAAGTCTTTCAGCGCTCAACTCCGGCGTTATATCTCGCTGCGGATTAGCAAGCATTTCGTAGCCCACCATGAATTTCTTTACCGTCGCCGAGCGAAGCAGCGGCGGATAGAAATGCATGTGGAAGTGCCATTCATCGTGTCCGGCTCCGTCGGTCGGTGCTTGATGAATGCCTGATGAATAAGGAAAGGGGGTTTCAAGAAGGCGATCGTATTTTGTTGTCAAACTTTTTATTGCTTCGGCAAAGCGAGATTTTTCATCTTCGCCAAAATCTTTCAGGCTTCTCAAATGCTTCCGGCTTACTATCATAGCCTCAAAGGGCCATACAGCCCAGAAAGGAATGAGAACAACAAATGATTCGTTCTGATAAATTATTCTTTGTTTAAGTTCAAGTTCAAGTTTAAGATAATCGCAGAGCAGGCAGCTTTTGTTTTTTAAATGATAATCTAAGAACCTGTCCATTTCTTTCTGAGGTTCAACCGGGATTGAATACTGCGCCCAGATTTGCCCGTGAGGATGAGGATTGCTGCATCCCATCAGCTCGCCTTTGTTCTCAAATATCTGAACGTAGTTGATAAAATCTTTACCGCCGAGTTCATCATATTCTTTCTGCCAGACATCGACGACATTTTTAATGTCTTTTACTTCCATATCTGCAAGGGTTAAATCATGCCGCGGCGAAAAGCAAACAACTCTGCAAGTGCCCGGCTCGCCTTTTGCGATTAAAAGATTTTTCAAATTGAATTCTGCAGGCAATGTTCCGGGAAGTATCGCGCGGAAATCATTGTCGAAAACAAAAGTTGATTTGTAATCCGGATTTTTAATTCCGCCGGCACGTTCATTTCCAGGGCATAAATAGCACTCAGGATCGTACTGCGGTTTTAAGCCAGTATTTAATTTTTCCACCTTCCCCTGCCATGGGCGCTTAGCTCGGTGCGGAGAAACTAAAATCCATTCGCCGGTAAGAAGATTGAATCTTTTATGAGGAAATTTTTGTAAGTCGAAATGTTTCATCAGTAATGAAGTATAAAAATAATTTTAAGGAAGAAAATTATTAAATTTTTAGCAAAGGCTAATATTTTGCAGAAGTCTGTTTCAATAGGTAAACGAATCTTTAGTATATAGGGATCTGAAATTTTCACTTGCCTTAATTTTATTAAAATAGTTTAACCAAAAGGAAAATTATGTTAACGTCTACATCGTCAACATAAATACTTAGCTTTATTTTGTCAAGTGCAGCTTCAATTTCCAAATAAGTTCAGCAGGGCAGAAACGATCATCATTAGGAAAAATAGTGTTTGATTATTTTAAAAGAATTATTTTTTTGCTTCCAGAATAATTCCCTGCATTCAAAGTATAAAAATAAACTCCGCTGGATAACTTTGATGCATCAAATTTAATTTCATAATTCCCAGCAGGCTTTTCTTCGTTCACTAATTCTGCAACTTTATTTCCGAGTATATCATAAACGGTTAGCGAAACATTTGAATCTTTTTGTGCTGCCGGAATTGAATATTTAATTGTAGTTGTTGGATTAAATGGATTAGGATAATTTTGAAAAAGCTGAAATAATTGTGGTAAATTTTGACTACCCGATTTATCTATTTCAGTTGGTTTAATATAACTTGGCTGTGTCATTGGACCATTTTCGTTACTCAGTATTTTATAAAAGACAGGATCTTTTAATATTTGTGGAACGGTCATAATCGTACTGTCAACCAAAACCTCATTATTGATGAACCGAATTCCGTGGCTGTAATCAAGATAAGAATTAATATGTCCGTTATACAATGGCTGAATCGGCGTGCCGTCCAATTTATACCAGCCATATATTACAACATGGTTTAATCTGGTAGGATCGATTATAAGATTACTAAGTACAACATCTTTTTGAATGCCATCTGTAAGTTCACCTAAAATTCCGCCTGCCGCAGTTCTTTCGGAGTCGATTGCCTGACTATGCTGGACAAATCTAATTACCATTGTGCTGGTATCTGACCATGGATAAGTTACAGGGACAAGTCTTAATGTAGAATTTTTATGAATATCGTCAACCAATTTACTGGTGGTTAAGTTTGCGCCAAATAAATTTGCCAGTTTCTGCGCGGTAATCGGTCCGGTTGGAATTCGGCAGTAATCATCATTCGAACCGATTGCAAGATAATCAGGCGTTGTTTGATAATAAACAGTATGAGTTTTTCCTGAAGCATCCTGAAAAATACTTTTTATCTGTATTAAGTTCCGAAGAAAATCCGGAATATTGCCTTTCGAAACTTCATTATAAATTTCTGCTTCACGCTGATCGAAATTCATGTTCCAAACTTTTTTCATAAAAGCTGAACCGGAAATTGCATCTGAAGGGCGCGGAGGAATTGTTAAAGACTTTATTGCCGGAAGTTCAGATTGAATTAAAGATGAGTATGCTCTGCTGCCGTAATAAACATAATCTTGTCCTTCAAACGAAGTTCCGGAAAATATTCCTTGTATAAATCCGTTTAGCTCAACTTGAACCGTGTGAAGGATTGCGCGGGTTGGATTTTGTTTCAGTATTATTTTTATTCTTCCGTTGAGCGCAGTGTAATTAATAAAATTGGAATCTTCTTCCGAAGTGAAAGTAAAATATTTTGAAAGAAACTTTTGCATCATTTTACTTCTGTACCATGTTCCGCCGGTTGGACTAACAACCGGTTTACCGTTATACAAAGCCACGCTGTCGTTATACGCAATAACGCTTAAGAAATGATCGGAAGAAGAATTTAACCAGTTCAAAATTTTAGCGCCGTAAGAATCATCATAATTATAATCGCTGTCGAGGAATGAAATTCTTTTTATTTCATTAGGAATTTCTGAAACGCTATTCAAATAGCTGAAAGTAAAACCGCCTCCGCCGCTGTGTCCGCTTAGAACAATAAACTGATTATAATTTTTAAAAATATTTTTAACTGAATCGACAATTCCCTTTACCAAAATTGCGTTATTGTAGTATTTACTCCGCCAAGATGGCCATGATAATTGCGATGTTTCAAGATAGACGGTAACAACATTATAACTTGTATCGTGCTGACGAATAAAGCGGGTTTGAGCTCCTATATGCTGTATATCGAAATGCCAGTCATCGCCTGGCTTTAATATTTTCCCGGAAGTTTGTTCAATCGTATTTCCATTTGGCAAAGCAAAGAAAATTATTTCAGTTGATTTATTAACATCGAATGAAGAAACTGATGGTGCATTAATTTGAATTCTTACATCAGGATTAAATTTGAAGGTAAGAACTTGTTCATCAAAGTAAATGCTGTTAGAAAAGCCTGGTAATCTTTTCCCTTGTGAAGATAAAACTTCAGTATTTATTGCGCTTTCCTGCTGAATACCAAATGAAAAATCGCTTAGAACAAAAAGAATATATAGACAAGTTATTTTACATAATTTCATGAATGCCCCTTTGTTTAACAGGTACATTTTATATTTGCTCAAACTTAATAAAAACTTCCTGAAAATTTCTTAGATTTATTAAAAAAAATTATGCATGCCAGAATGTGGCTGAAATCTAAATTAATCAATATAAAATTTCCAAAACTTTTTATACATTAGTATAAGTAAATTGGACTTCAATGCGGCTTCAAAAAGGAAAATAGAAAATTGTAAAGGTATGGAAATGAATAATCAGAATAACAACTCACGCTTAAATGAATTTGCTTCAAAGCTTTTGGCTAAAAGAGAAATTCATTCTTGCTCAGCAGCGTTTAAAAAAGAATCGATAGAATTACTTGACGAACTGATTGACTTTTTATTCCCTCATTTTTCAAATAAGATTTATTATTCAAATAAGGATGTACTTGCAAAACTTCAGCTTCTTCAAAGAAATCTTATTTCTCTTTTAAAGATTTTTAATGATAAGTCTGATTCTGAAATTGAAAAATCTGCAGAAACATTTATCTCCAAAATTCCTGATCTTCACGACATGCTTTGGGAAGATGCACATGCAATTTTTTTAGGTGATCCGGCCGCTGAAAGTATTGATGAAGTTATTCTAGCTTATCCCGGATTTATGGCAATTTTAATTTATCGAATTGCTCATGAATTGTACAAACTAAATGTTTCAATTATTCCAAGAATCTTTACCGAACATGCACATCAAATTACCGGGATAGATATTCATCCGGGTGCAGAAATTAATTCACCATTTTTTATTGACCACGGAACAGGAATTGTTATTGGTGAGACTACGGTTATCGGTAAAAATGTGAAGATCTATCAAGGCGTAACTCTTGGTGCATTGAGCGTTGATAAATCTCTAGCGCATACAAAACGCCATCCAACTATTCAAGATGATGTAATAATTTATTCGCAGGCAGTTATTCTCGGCGGAGAAACAGTTATCGGAAAGAATAGCGTTATCGGCGGAAATTCCTGGGTAACTCAAAGTGTTCCACCAAATTCTGTAGTTTACAGCAAAGTTGAAGTTAAGGTAAAATCTAATGAAAATTATTTCAACACAATGGAATTTATTATTTAATAAATTTTCTATTGTTGATGAGTAATTGATTTCCTAAGTATCCTGAAACACTTGACATCATAATCTGTTAAATTTACTTTTGTATAGAATTTATGAAAACAAAAAACATTAATATTATAAAGAATTCAAACGTAACTTGTTGCTGTCTTTCCTCATTTAAACTGTGGTGGAAGGGCACCATTTAATTTTAGTATATAAGAAATTTTTGTTAAGCCCTTCCATTGTGAAGGGCTTTTTAGTTTTATAAAAGCAATATGAAGCAATGAAAAAATAAGTTACAAATTGAAATTAAACATTAAAAAATTAAAGGATGAAAAATGAAATACAATAATATATTGGAAACAATAGGCAACACACCTCATGTAAAAATCAATAAACTATTCGGGAGTGATCATGAAGTTTGGATAAAACTTGAAAGAGCAAATCCAGGCGGAAGCATCAAAGATAGAATTGGACTTTCAATGATTGAAGACGCTGAGAAAAAAGGCATATTAAAAAAAGGATACACAATAGTTGAACCAACTTCCGGCAATACGGGAATTGGTCTAGCAATGGTTGCTGCAGTTAAAGGATATAAAATTATTTTAGTTATGCCTGAATCTATGTCTATTGAAAGACGAAAATTAATGGCTGCTTATGGTGCTCAATTTGAATTAACTCCGCGGGAGCTTGGAATGAAAGGCGCAATAGAAAAGGCGAAAGAAATTGCTTCAAAAAATACTAATGCATGGATTCCACAACAATTTGATAATCCGGCAAATGTACAAGCACACATTGATACTACCGCAAAAGAAATTCTAAAAGATTTTCATGAAGGTATTGATTATTTAATAACCGGAGTTGGAACTGGCGGACATATTACCGGCATTGCAAAAGTTTTGAAACAAAAATTTCCAAACGTGAAAGTTTATGCTGTTGAACCGGCAGCTTCTGCAGTTATATCCGGCGGAAAACCTGGCCCACATCCACTTCAGGGTTTAGGCGCAGGATTTATTCCAACTATTTTTGATACTTCGCTAATAGACGGAGCTATTACAATCGAAAAAGATGAAGCTTTTAATTTTGCTAAGCTAGCTGCAAAAGAGGAAGGTATATTTGTAGGAATTTCTTCAGGAGCGGCTTTAGCGGCGGTTGCTAAAAAAATAAAAGATATTCCAAAAGGAAAAAGAATACTTACATTCAATTATGATACCGGAGAAAGATATTTATCAATTGAAGGATTGTTTTAATAATAGTCTGAAAAATCTGAAATCAACAAAAAATAAATAAAAATATTTCTTAAAGATTTTTTAGGTCGGTAGAAAATTTTTTTGTACCCCCGAGAGGATTCGAACCTCCGACAAACGGTTTAGGAAACCGCTGCTCTATCCATACTGAGCTACGGGGGCGAGATAATTAAAAATTATAAATGTAAAATTAAAAATAGATAATTATTACATTCAAATTTTACAGAGCAAAAATAGCTAAGTTAACCTTCATCTGAAAGTACTTATTGACGCTCAGATGTAATCTTAGCTCACCTTACACAACTCTTGGAAAAATGGAGCGATGGAGTATTGGAATAGAATGATTTTCCACATAACTCCAGAATTCCATTACTCCGAATGAGGAATTTGCGTAAGGTGACATCTTAACTACTTCAGCCAACTTTAATTATCAACTGGTTATTTAAAACTTGTGTTGCATATTTTTGAAGTGGTGAGCCGGCTGGTCCTTGAACTACATTTCCGTTTACATCAAATCGTGAACCATGACAATTACAAACGAATTGACTGTTTCCTGAATCATAACTATTTATTTGACAGCCTTGATGCGTGCAAATTGATGAGAGTGCATTGAATGAATTGTTTGAAGGATGGTCTACCAAAACAGTACCATTGCTAAAATTAACTAAAGCAGCTGTGCCTGTCTTTGCTATAGGAGATGACGAATCAATATTAACTGTAACATTTCCATTAGCTAACGTTCCCTGAACATTAGATAATGCTGCCCCGGGACTGTTGGGGCCATTCAAATTATTGTTGCAGCTTTCTAATACTGATGTTAGAAGAGTTGGCATAGCAATAACAGCAGCGCCTTGAATAGTTTTAATAAAGAACTCTTTCCGTGTGTACTTCATGCTGGATTTCTCCTTTTTATTAAATAAAAAAACAACGACATATTTATTTATTAATTAATTTTGAAAAAAGAAAAATTGATCTAAATGCTTTAACAAATAACTATGTGCGTTGCTCTTTTATTTTGCCAGCAAATTTTAGGATTGATGAATTAAAGATCAAGACTAGAAAAATACCCAAATGATCTTTAACACAAAGATTTTTGAATTCAGAAAAAAATTTTGTCTCCAGATAATAATTTTTTGTATCAAAGATTTTTTAATAACACCAGAAAATTTTAACTCATCCATTCAGTTTTGAAAATTATAATGCATTATTCAACACTTACAAATTAAGCCAGTAAGTAAATTTGAGAATAAAAATATTATCTGGATGAAGTGTCCAGATCCTGTTAAATGAATGGTTAAGCTGAAACTCTCCAATCGTTTCCTGATCAGAACGAGTTTGAGTCCAAACAAGATAAACAACAGAACCTGGAGTATATTCCCATCGTAAAACTGCATTTCCACGAAGTGAAACAAAATTGAAATCCGGATTATCAATAGTAAATGGCTGTGCAGGTCCAGATCCATCAGGATCTACAGAATAATTATTTTGGTTAAAAGTAGAATTGCCTTGTCCATATATATTAAATGAATATGAACTTGGATTTGCAAGTTCTTTAAAACTACTATAATCGCCAGCCGAAATTAATGGCTGTGCATAAAGCTGTAAGCTGAGCTGAGGAGTAAAAGTCCAGTTCAATCTAATACCAGCCGAAAGTGTTGTTTGGTGAAATGCTGCAAAGACATATCTTTTTCCAAAAGTTGCTGTTGCAAAAGGATCAGAATAAGAATTAACCCACTGAACATTGTCATCAGTTCTATCAAGTTCCGGAATTATACTTAATGAAATATTTGGTGACGGATTTAAATCTACTTCAGAATTTAAATACCACTGACTTGAATAATGCGTCCAATAACTTCCGCTGCCAATACTAACAACTAAATTTTTTCTTAAATCGGAACTAAGATTAATATCAACTTGATAACCTTCCGGATTAATCATAGCTGGGCCGCCTCTGGTCGCTCTAATGTTTAATGTTTGAGGATTATAAGCCAAATCCCAATTTATTCCATAATAATTTAAGAACTGAATATTTCCATTATGAAAAATTCCGTTCCAAGTAATGTTGCCTTCAAAATCGTAATTCCGAAAAATTGCACCGCCAAGCATTAAGTTTCTATAAATTGAAGTTGGTTTCGTCCATTGATACCATGAAGCAAAATGCATATTGATGATATCGGAAGTGGGAAGGAATCCAAGATCATTGATTTCAAATCCGGGACTTATTAAACCGATTGCGGAATTGACACCCCAATTTCCTTTTTGCTTACTTAAAACAATTCTTCCTGCAAAGCCATTTAAAGATGTTGCGTTGCTGTCTACTTTCAATAATTTTGAATCCGGCCTTTGAAAATAATGGCGTGAGCTTGTTTGTAACATTGTAATATCAGCTTGATTTCCTTTTACAAAACTTGATCCGAACCATCCATTCATTACCCATGTTCCTGATGAATCGAGAAAAGTCCATCCATCTAATCCAGCAGCTAACGCATTATTATTAAGCTGATCTTTTAAAACAGGATCTTTAAAAAATCTATTTGTAAATGTTGAAATAATCCCAATGCCTTGATGGCCTTTATTGATTTCTTTTTGCAAGCGGAAAATTCCATAATAAGTTAATGGCTCAATTTCAATGGAATATTTCTGACCGGCAGTTTGGTAATCAGCAGTCTCTCGAGAAGTTAATGCTTGTATGGCGCCAATATTCCAATCGCCATCAACCTTTCCGGTTATCTTTGCAGCACCAAGAATATGTGTACCAGTTGGTTCGTTAACAAAATCTGCTGAAGGAATTGAACCTTGCGGCGCTCTTCCAATTCGCCTGCTGTAAAAGAAACTTGGATTCCACCAATTAAAATTCCAATAGTTAGTTACACCACCTCGCCCGAATTCAAAAATATTTGAACCTTCTACAAAGAAAGGCCGCTTTTCATTGAAGAAAGTTTCAACGTCACTAAGATTAATTACCGCCGGATCAATTTCCACTTGACCAAAATCCGGATTAATACTTGCATTTAAAGTTAAATTTGTTCCCAACCCCATTTTAATATCGGCGCCTAAGCTTGGGGTATAAGCTGATCCGTTATTAAATGGATTTCCATTTCCAGCATCAGAAAATTCTGCTTTAGTTGTAACATATGGTAGTAATTCAAAATCGCGCGGCGGATTTATATTTTCTATTCCAACCAATTCGGCAAATCGAGAAACAAATCCGTTACTATTTTTTGGTATATAAACCAAATAATCTTGCTCATGTTTTCGAGCAATTATTCGTTCAAAATTTATTCCCAAAATATTTCCATTTGGTTTTAAACTAAAACGCAATTGTGAAAAAGGAATTCTCATTTCTGCCGTCCAGCCTTTATCGTCAATGTGAGCTTTACCTTCCCAAACACCATCCCAAGAATTATCATTCCAACTATCGTTGTATAATGTTCCGTCATACAAAGTGCCGGCCGCATTTATTCCAAAATAAAATCCTGTTAAGTGATCAAAATATGGATCGAGAAAAACTTCAAACATATCAGAATTAATATCTACATCTCGTCGCGCTAAATTAGCAACAATAGAATCCGGAAATGAATCCAACATTCGTGCGCCGATATATATCGCATCATTAGTATAAACAATTCGCACTTCCGTTTTTTCAGTTGGTTTCGTGTTTTCAACCGGGTCTCTTTGTGTAAAGTCATCTACTGAAGAATTATTTTTCCAAATTTTTTCATTTAATAATCCGTCTATCTTTATTGGTTCATCGGTTCGTTCTGCACGGACAATAATTATTTTTTTTGTCGCAGCAGAGTCGGATTCTTCCGCAAACATAAAAAAGGAAACAAATATTATAATTGAAAGAAGTAAAAATATTTTCATAACTAATAATTTTTCGTTTGAATATTAGACTATGATTGATATAAAATGGTTGTGGTATGGAAAATTTATAATAGTTGATAATGATTTCTTTTCGAAACATTATTTGAAGTAAAAATATTTATTGGATTATTTTAGATATTAAATTCTTACATAGCTTATTTCGTGGAATAAAGTTTATAGATTTTTACCGATTGCGGCGGAATCTGAATCATCAACACACCGCCAATTTCCGATGAACCTGCTAGAGTACCGGTTTCATCTGTGATCAATTCATTATATAAAAGTTTTTTCCCTTCAACAGGAATTTCAAAATTATCAATTTCACTTCCCAAATTAAAAACTATTATTAGCTTATCATCTTTATATTTTCTTTCGAATGCAAAAGAATATTTTTTATCGTTTGAATATAAAAATGAAAGGCTTCCGTACTTAAGTGCATCGTTATTATTTCTGATTTGAATTATTTTTTTATAAAATGAAAGTAGATTAAAATTTTGTTCTACTTTATATGAACCAAATCCTTTCTTAAATCCTGAAGCTGCCGTTATTATTTCGTTATCATATTTTAAATTACTCCAGACCATCGGCATTCTATCATTCGGGTCATCAGCCCCCCACATTCCGACTTCATCGCCATAATAAATCATAGGCGCGCCGCGGTAAGTCATCTGAAATGCTGCAATAAGTTTTTGAGTTTGGTAATCAATTGAATCCGGTTTACCAGGGTTATAATTTGAATTTCTTTGATTGGCATCGTGGTCATATTGCCTATCCGGATTTGCAATCATAGAAGATATTCTTTCAGTATCATGACTGTCAACTAAATTCTGAAGCAAATCTAAATTTTCTTTTGGATATGCACGGTCAATCATTTGCAGTTCGTTAATAAATTTTGAAGTCGCAATTCTTTTCTTTTTGGCGATAAAAAAATCATTGACTGCAAAAGCAAAATTATAATTCATCAAAGCGTCAAATGGACCATTGCCGGTTATAAATTTTGGATACAATCCCCAAAGTTCGCCAATAATTATTGCTTGTGGGTTTATTGACTTTACCAAATTTCTCCAATCATACCAAAACTTCATTGGTATATCGTTAGCAACATCCAAACGCCAGCCGTCAATTCCATCACCGGGATAACCATCGTTATTAGGATCCATCCATCGTTTGGTTGCATTAAAAATATATTGCTTTGGGCCAGGATTAAGATCATCTTTTGTGCGATTAAAAATCGGTAAAGATTTTGCTCCGCTCCAGCCCACATATTCCAATTCGTTCTTATTATTCGCTGGATTTATAAACGACTTAATTTCATACCAATTTTTATACTTAGAATTCTCACCATTTTTTTTAATATCTTGAAACGCCCAGAAATGCGTTCCGGTATGATTAAAAACTCCATCAATAATTATTTTCATTCCTCGTTCATGAACTTCTTGAATTAATTTTAAAAATAATTTATCCGCAGAAGTCCATTTCCAAGTTGATGGATCCTCCGGATTTTCAGAAGCAATAATTTCTTTGTCGCCTTCAGGATCAGGACCAAAGTTTACATCTACATGATGATAAGTTGAACCGTCGTATTTATGAAGTGAAACAGCATCGAAGATTGGATTTAAATATATTGCGCCAACGCCAAGATTTTTTAAATAATCCAGATGATCAATTATACCTTGAAGATCACCGCCGTATCTTCGTTCAAAAAGATGGCTTTGAAAATTTCCACCTAATTCTTTTTCCCAATTAGATTCAGCAAACCAATTACTCGTCCACTTTTTTACATGCCAGTCATGAATTTTTTTATGGGCTTCAATTTCAACTTTATCAATTAGACTTGAATCATTCTTTACATCGCCGTCTGCAAATCGTTCCGGAAATATTTGATACCAAACAATTCCTCTCGCCCATTCCGGAAATTTATCTTGAGCTTTAACAATAAATAAAGCGTTAAAAATAAATATGAGAAGAATATATTTCGTAAAATAATTTTTCATAGGTTAAGCTCTCTTTTCATTAATGCTAAGGATTCTAAAATAGAATGGGGATGATAACCAAGCTCTGTCTCAGCTTTTAAAATTAAAAGTCCAGATTTTAGAGGGCGAGGAGCAGGTTGATTTAATTCTTTTGTTTCGATTGGCGTTATTAAATTTTTGTCCAGATTAAAATATTCAGCAATTTTTAAAGTGAAATCATATCTCGAAAGAAATTCTTTTCCGCCGATATTATAAATTCCTTGTTTGCCAAATTCAATCACTTTGCTGATAGCTTGCACAAGGTCATCTACAAAAGTTGGATTATTAATTTGATCGGTAACTATTCTTATGTTGTTTTTGATTCGGATAGAATTGATAACCCATCTAACAAAATCCGGCCGGCTGTCTGCTGCACCATAAAGTACATTTGTTCTCAGAATTGTATTTATGGAACCACTAATTTTTAATGCATTTTCACTGGCAAGTTTTGTTCGTCCGTAATAACCAAGAGGGTTTGGAGTTGCAGTTTCGCTATACGGACCTTTAGTTCCATCAAAAATATAATCAGTAGAAATGTGAATTAAATGAGCATCAATTACGCGGCAAGTTTCTGCAAGATATTCAACACCTTTAACATTTACTTTCCAGGCAAGCTCTCTATCAAGTTCACTTTTGTCAACGTTTGTGTAAGCAGCGGCGTTAATAATAATGTCGGGATAAAAATCGTATACAATTTTTTTTATACTTTCTCGTTTAGATAAATCGCAGCTAACATAATCAATGTTATCAAATACAAATTCAGGTTCAATTGAACAGCCAAGAATCTGAACATTTTCCTGCCTGGCAAAAAATTTAATTGATCTTTGTCCAAGCATTCCGTTTGCACCGACTACGAGAATTCTTTTTTTAATTATATCGTGAGAGAACATCTTTTTTCAAATTGTTAAAATTTTTCAAATCAGTATAAGAAGCAGCACATCCCGCAGCTACATTAGCTAATTGAAGGGATTTAACTAGATCTTTCGTTTTAATATAGTTATAAAAAAAGACCGCACCAAAAACATCACCGCAGCCAACCATATTTTTATTTTCAATTTTTAATGAAGAGTTAAAAATTGAAATTAGTTCGTCATTCCTACGGGAATATAATCTTGCACCTAATTTACCTTTTGTTACAATAAATATTTTTGTTCCGAAATTTAAAATTTCTTCCGCAATCTCTCTTTCGTTTAATTTATCGCTAAATGTTAGAATTTCATTTTCATTCGCTTGAAGAATATCAACCGAAGATGCCCACTCATCAAAATTTGGAATTCGTCTAAATTCTCTTTTTAGATTTTCATCAAGACCGCGCGAAAGTGTATGAACATCAAGATAAATTAATCCGCCATAATTATTTCTTATATCTTTTATTTGATCCAAGGAAATATCAAATCCTGTAATCATATTTATAAGAATTCCATCAAATAAATTTAATTCAGCAATTTCAACTTCAAGACTTCGCGACATACTTTCATATGTTTCACCACGTTCCTTAAAATTATGAAGTGTTAAATATACCTTCGGAATTTTGTCAATAAATTTTATATATGAACTGTTAAAATTTTTATAAACATCCTCAAACAAATTATAATTTTCTTTTTGAACTGCCGTATTCAGATAAACTTCATCATCGGATTCAATGTAATTCATAAGCGCGAAAGAAGTATAAAATATCCCGCCGGGATTTATCTTCTCCTCACCATCCACAATTATATGATCTTCGACTGTATGACCGATTACTAGTAATTTCATTTTACACTATCAAACAAAAATGTCATGTAACAAATTAACTTTTCAAATTTACATCGAACTATTTAGTTATGAAAATTTTCTACGTGAAGTTAAATACTTTTCCGGGTGATTATAAGCAAATGCAATCCAATCAAATTTTATAGACTAAATATTATTCATAAAATGATTTATATTTACAATCGTTAAAGGAATAATAATATCACCTCAAAATAGAAATTAAATATTTATGAAGATCGGAATTACTTGTTATCCAACCTACGGCGGAAGTGGGGTTATCGCTACAGAATTAGGGAAAGCACTTGCATTGCGCGGACATCAGATTCATTTTATAAGTTATGCAATGCCTTTTAGATTAAATAACTTCGTTGAGAATGTTTTTTTTCATGAGGTTGAATTAAGCAATTATCCTTTGTTTGAATTTCCGCTTTATAGTTTAGCGCTTGCGAGCAAAATGGTAGAAGTTGCTACTTATGAAAAATTAGATCTACTGCATGTGCATTATGCAATTCCTCATGCAACCAGCGCTTTACTTGCCAAGCAAATGTTAAATGAGAAGAGAGATATAAAAATAATAACAACGCTTCACGGAACCGATATTACTCTTGTTGGATTAGAACCATCTTTTCTTCCATTAGTTAAATTCAGCACTGAAAAAAGTGACGGCGTAACTGCCGTTTCAAGATTCTTAAAAGAAAAGACCTTAATAAATTATTCGATAGAAAAAGATATTGAAGTAATTCCGAATTTTGTTGATACTGAAATTTATAAACCCCGAACTGATTGCAATTTTAGGAAACATCTTGCACCTAATGGAGAAAAGATATTAGTTCATACTTCTAATTTCAGAGCTGTAAAGAGAGTTACAGATACTATTAAAATTTTCGATCAAGTTGTAAAAGAAGTTCCTTCGAAATTAATTTTAGTGGGCGATGGCCCTGATCGTTCCGAATGTGAAAGGTTATGCAGAGAACTTCACCTTTGTGATCATATAAAGTTTTTAGGCAAGCAGGATGGATTAGTAGAAATTTTAAATGCCGCCGATGTTTTTTTAATCCCTTCACAATCTGAAAGTTTCGGATTAGCTGCTCTTGAAGCAATGGCTTGCGGAATTCCTGTTATCAGCTCAAGCGTGGGCGGTTTGCCGGAGTTAATCAAACACAACGAGACCGGTTTCATTGCGGAAATAGGTGACATAAGCAGAATGGCAAAGTATGCTATTGATCTGCTGACAAATGAAAGAAAATATAAATTATTTTCCGATAATTCAAGGAAACGGACAGTAGAAAGCTTTGACAAATCAATTGTTGTTCCGATGTATGAAAACTACTATAAAAAAATTTTAGAAATGTAATATGATTGTTTATTGTGCCGGCGCAATTAAGGGTGATACCAGCTATCAAAAATATTTGAAAGAAATTATTATCCATTTATCTTCTTTGGACCACACACCTTTATCAGAGCTAAACGAGAATTTCAAATCTGCAATTCCTTTAACAGACAAGGAAATTTTTAAAAGAGATATAAAATGGTTAGAGCAAAGCAAGATAATGATTGCCGAAATATCCGGTACAAGTTTAGGAGTTGGTTTTGAAATCTCATATGCACTTTATGAATTAAAAATTCCAGTGCTTGCATTATATAATTCAAAGGTTGAAGCGATATCCGCAATGATCTCCGGCTGCACATCTAAACTTATAACAACAAAAAGTTATAAAGACATAGATGAATTAAAAAATATTGTTTCTGATTTTATTAAGAAACACACTGAGAATTAATTGACCGAAAAAGATTTTATATCAAATTGGACAAAACAAATATCAGAAACCGGAGTAAAAAATTTTCCGCAAGATTTTGCTTCTTTCAAAAATTATGAAGAATTAACTTTACCTGGAAAAACACTTGTAATTGGACAAGAATTTTTTGACTCTTTCGAAATTCTTAGCATAGACGGGAGCCTTGTCTATCAAGCTGAAAATCATTTATCGGCAAAATTTATTATCTATTCAAATCGGTTAAAACCAACGAAGATAAAAATTCCAAAAGATAATCAGGTAATGAAAGAGCTTATATCAAAATATGAAAATTATATTGATACATTAATCAGACAGATAGAAATAGATTATAAAAAGAATTTTACTGATGCTAAAAATTCAAATACGGTTATTAACAATATTTTTAGAAACTTAAATTTGATCAGGTATTAATTTTATTGACGTCAATTAGTGATAATATTTATTCGTATATAAGTTCGCTCTACGGGGAAAATGCCGCCAAAGAATTTTCCGATTTTGTAAATGAAAAATATACACTTTACATCAGAGTAAACCCTCTAAAATCTGATCCGGGTGAATTAAAAAATAGATTAAAAGAAACTTATTCAATAGAAACTGAAGGAGTTCCGAATATTCCTTTTGCTCTAAAAGTAATAAGCGGTGCTGAAGTACTTGGCAAAACTGTAGAACACATAATTGGGGAATATTATATTCAAAGCCTTTCATCAATGATTCCGCCTTTGGTTTTAATGCCTCAGCCTGAAGAAAAAATTCTTGATCTTTGCTCAGCGCCCGGTTCCAAAACTACGGAGATTGGCGAGATGATGGGTAACAGTGGAACGCTTATCGCAAATGAAATTGCACTTGATCGTGTGAAGATGTTAATCTATAATTTAGATAGAATGAACTTAGTAAACACCGGGGTTGTTCATTACAAAGGCGAGTGGCTGAGCAAAATATACAGTAACTATTTTGATAAAATTTTAGTTGATGCGCCGTGCAGCGGCTTGGGAATTGTACAAAAGAAAGGTGAAGTAAATAATTGGTGGTCGCAAGAAAGATCTGAGAAACTTGGTGATACTCAACTTAGATTATTAATTGCTGCAATAAAAATGTGCAAGACCGGCGGTGAAATAGTTTATTCAACTTGTACGCTTACACCGGAAGAAAATGAATTTATAATTGACAAAGTATTAAATAAATATCCTGTGGAAATTGTAGATATTGATCTGCCGGTAAAAGGTCATGAGGGTTTTACTTCGTACAATGGACAAATTTTAAATTCATCAATATCTAAAGCGAAAAGAATTTTACCCTGGGAAGTTAATTCAGATGGATTTTTTATTGTTAAGTTAAAAAAGATTGGAGAAACTCAATCTCCGGAAATTGAAATACCAAAGCTGCGGGATATAAAACTGGTAAACTTTAAGAACAGAGAAATTACAAACAAATTAAAAAACATCTCCAAAGAATTTGGAATGAGCGACGGCGTTTTCTCTAATTTCAATTACATTTTAAAACACAACGATATTTTTTTTATAAATGATAAATGGGAAGACGAAAATCCAGGATTGTTTGAAAGAATAGGGACAAAGTTCGGTACGATTGATAAAAGTGGAAATATTATTCTGCATACTCAGGCAGCTCAAGTTTTACATAAAGAAATTTCAAACCGTATAATTGAATTAGAAAATATAAACGACCTAAGGAAATATTTGGATGGCGGAATTATAAAAACGCTGAATACTATTAAAGGCCAGTGCATCATTAAATATAAAGATATGATCATCGGAACCGCTCTATCTTCAGACAACGGAATTAAAAGCAGATTCCCCAGAGCTAAAAGAACACAAGAAATTTTAGTTCAATAAAATATAGAATTTATATTTTTACTTTAGTGAGAATTCCAATACCTTTTTTCCATTAACTCAAAGACTTTTTCGGAAATTATTTTTAAAAATGGACGTACTGTTTCTTCCATAACTGGAGTAAAACACGATATGATATATTTTATTCTCCCGTTATCAACAATTCCAACATCATTTGTCCAGTAACTCCACCAACCTGTTTTATGGAAGAACATTGTATTAGTAGGAAGACCAGTAGAAATTTTTGTTGTATCCAACTGCCTTCCGAGTAATGCTTTCATCTGCATACTGACCCATGGATTCACTAATTGATTAGTATAAACTTTGTACATAAAATCCGCAGCATGCAGCGCGCAAGTTTCTGTTCCGCGGATTGTTTTATAACGCGGATCTTCAAATGTTCTGCTTAAGAATTTTCTAGTAACTTCACTTCCTTGCCAACCATAGTTATCAATTGTTTGATTGATACTGTCTCTTGTCGCAACGTCAATAAGACAGTTTGCTGCGGAATTATCGCTTCGAGTAATCATCAAATCCAATAGATAATTTATTGTAACCGTGTCGCCGTCTTTTAATAATGGCCTAGGATCCCAGTCAATTTCTTTTGATCTATCAGCATCATTCGGAGAGTGAACAATGTAAGGGGTTGTAAGGAAATAGTCGCCGTTACTAATTTCACTTAGAACTTCCATTGCAACATACATTTTATAAACGCTGGCGGGATAAATAAAATTGTCGTAATTAACTCCACCTAGAATTGGTTTCTTCCCCATCAAATCGATTACGGCAAATGAAATTTGTTCCGTGCCGTCTTCGCCAACGTTGAAAGTGCTGTCGAGTCCACTGATTTAACAATATTAAAAAGCGAATCCGAAAATGATTTATCTAGTTTAAAATAAGAAGGGGTTTTTACTTCTTGTGAATATAAATTAGAAACAAGAATTAGTAGGACTAAAACAAAACTTTTCACTTTGAGCCTCTTAGAAATTCAAATAATTTCTTGTATAAGTTAGTAAAATTAAAATTGTCAATAAATAATGCAATCAATAAAGTATTTTATTTTCAAAGTGAATTTAGCAATTAATATTTGGGGAAATAAAAAAGGCGAACATAAAGTTCGCCCATTAACTTTAAACCCACCAATAAAGTTTAGACATCATAATACAAAGTGAATTCATAAGGATGCGGCTGCAAAGCCATAGGTTTAATTTCTTTATCAGTTTTATAAGTTATCCAAGTGTCAATAACATCTTCTGTAAAGACATCACCTTTCAATAAATATTCATGGTCATCTGCTAAAGCATTTAACGCTTCACCCAAGCTTCCAGGTGTTGACGGAACATCTTTAAGTTCTTCCGGAGACATATCATAAATATCTTTATCGAGAGGTTCACCGGGATCGATTCGATTTATAACACCATCCAAACCTGCCATTAGCATTGCGGAGAAACCAAGATATGGATTGCCTGAAGCGTCAGGACATCTAAATTCTACACGCTTTGCTTTCGGGCTGGAAGAATACATTGGAATTCTAACTGATGCACTTCTGTTTCTCTGAGAATAAGCTAAGTTAACAGGAGCTTCAAATCCAGGCACTAAACGTTTATATGAATTAGTTGTTGGATTTGTGAAAGCAAGCAATGAAGCCGCATGTTTCAAAAGACCACCAATGAAATAAAGACCCATTTCGCTCAAACCAGCATAACCGGAACCAGCAAAAAGCGGTTTACCTTTTTTCCAAAGACTTGTGTGAACGTGCATACCGCTGCCGTTATCTCCGAAGATTGGTTTCGGCATATAAGTAACTGTCTTATTATTTTTCTTCGCAGTATTCTTCACAATATATTTAAATAATAAAAGTTGATCTGCCGCTTTAACTAAAGGCTGAAAACGTAAATCGATTTCACATTGTCCGCCGCTTGCTACTTCATGATGCTGTGCTTCAACATCGATTCCGGCGTTCATAAGATTAACTACCATTTCATTACGCAAATTCATCAAAGCATCGGTTGGAGGAACCGGGAAATATCCTTCTTTATATCTCGGCTTATATCCTAAGTTTGGATTCTCGTCTCTACCGCTATTCCATTTTCCTTCAACTGAATCAACCATATAAAAACTGCCGTTTGGTTTTGAATCAAAACGTACATCATCAAATATGAAGAACTCTGCTTCAGGTCCATAATAAACTGTATCTGCAATACCGGTTGAGCTTAGATAAGCTGTTGCTTTCTGAGCAATATTTCTAGGACATCTTGAATATTGTTCTTTTGTTGCAGGTTCATAAACATCACAAATCAAACTAATCGTTGGAACATCAACAAAAGGATCGACAAACATTGTGGTTGGGTCTGGAATAATTAACATATCACTTTCGTTTATTGCTTTCCAACCGCGGATAGAAGATCCATCAAAGCCGAATCCGTCTTCGAATGAACCTTCATTGAATTGTGTAACAGGGACAGTAAAATGCTGCCATTGTCCCGGGAAATCCATAAACTTCATATCAACAAATTTTATCCCATTGGTTTTGATAAAATTTAAAATTTGTTCAATAGGTGAACTAGCCTTTGCCATATTCTTTCCTTTTTATTTATTTATTTATTTATTTATTAATTAATTGTTAAATTTCTATTTCAGTGGTCTCTTTGATAGTCGACAGAACAAATGTGGTTTTTGTTGCAGCGACTCCCGGCCAGGATTGAATTTCACTCAATAGTTTTTCAAGTGATTCAGTATTTTTCACAATGGCTTTTAACAAATGTGAGCCTTCGCCAAGAACTGAATGACATTCAATAATTTGTGATACTTTTTCAATTTTAGCAGTAAAATTTTTATAAAATTTCGAATTCTCCATAGTAACTAGAATATAAGCCATTATATCATAACCAAAAGACTTCTTGTTTACCTTAGTGTAATATCCAACAATAATGCCTTTCTCTTCAAGCTTATGTAATCTTTCACTGACAGAAGGAATCGATAGGCCGATTGATTCGGCTATAACATTTCTTTTTGTTCTGCCATTTTTTTGCAGAATATTAAGAATTTTAATATCTAAGTCATCTAGCATTTATTACCTAACTTTCTTAGGAATTTATAAAAATATTTTGTTAAATATAAGGCAATTTATAGAGTAATGCAAACCGCAGAGGGAGATATTTTTTAGATTTTTTCGTTTGGCATTGATATGCATTAATAATTTGCTTCAAATCATGTAAAAGGAATAGTAAAATATAGTTAATAACTTAGGATAATTCTTATTTATTTTCATGCTGTATTCCAAAAGGAGTAAAATGAATTCCGCTCTTTTTAATTTCATCAAACAGTATAAGATTTTTTTGCGATCTTTCCTGCAATTGATGATAAAGATGATATTGAACAGCAATGTTGTTCAACGACTTTACTTCAACGCCGCAAAGGGAAAGCCGGTATTCGACATCGGAATCTTCTCCAATTGAAGGCGCTTCGTATCTTTCATCGAAACCGTTTATTTTCAGAAAGTCTTCTTTGAGGATTGAAAAGTTGCAGCCGAGCAGTCCCCGCTTTTTTTTGTTAAAATATTTTCTAAGGAAATCATTTCTAAAATAAAATCCTTTTTCCACGTCGATTGATTTTCCCAAAATGCCGTCGCAAATCAGCAGCAGTTTTTTCTTTTCTAAAAATCCATCTTTAATTTTTTGCGGTGTAAGAAGATTGGTAATTCTTTCCGAAAGATTTACCCTTCTGCCGGTAAAGCATTTTTCTTTTTGCCGGTATTGGAAATGTTCATTCACAAATTCGGAATGAGGAATGCAGTCGGCATCGACAAAGATAAGGAAATCAGAATTTGCTGAGGCGATAGCTCTATTCAAAATTTTGTTCTTGCGGAAGCCTTTATCTTCCTGCCATAAATGAGTGACCGGGAATGGAAGATTAGCGGATAATATTTCGACTTCATTTACAACTTCCGGTGATGAACCATCATCAGCAATAATAATTTCAAAATTTTTAAATGACTGCCTTTCAAACCCGCCAAGAACCAATTTCAGACAATCTATCCGGTTATAAAAGGCGAGAATAACAGAAGCTTTTATCATCTTCCGGTTATTCCTCTTGCCTATTTTTTCTAAGTTTGTCCTTCTCTTTATCCCGGAAGTAAGCGTTCTTCGCGGGCTGAATCTTCGGCGGTTTTTTAGGAAGAGGAATTCGCTTCTTTTTTAATTTGATTTTTATTTTTTCTATACCAGGCATTTTTTTAAGCATTAGAATATTGAATAAATAAACGGAGCCAAAGCTGAGCCTTGAGTAATTACAATTAAAGCGCCATC
>JAMCWE010000250.1 GCA_023475265.1 Bacteroidota bacterium | reverse complement strand
TATTTATTCTCCACAGCAAATTTTGTCCACGGTTCTGATGGACGGTCCTTCAACAAACCTTTCATCCAATCAAATTGAGGATGTTCTTCTAAATATTTTTTTGCATCAAAAGCTCTTCCGCATGCCGCTCCCCACCTTGCAATAAAGCTCATCTGCTTCGCCATTTTTGCGTCAACAACTTTGCCGTCAAGTGTTCCGAATGCATAATAAGGATTATCTGAAGGAGGAGAAAATGAACCGATTGATTGCGGATCTATATCAATATGTGCACAAAGAGTTCTGCCATCGGGATTAATTTTATTTAAGTAAGTATCGTAATGATCAGCTTCAAATTTTTCGGCAAGATTAAGATTAATTTTACCGGCATGCTCTTTCATTAATTGTTTCCATCTAACGCGTCGTGCTACCGGAGAATATTTTATATTAGTTTCATTTATCTTTGTCTCGAAACGCAGAATCTTCAAATTTTCCGCAACGTTTGACCCAATGAAATAACCGTCTTTCTTTTTTTCAAATCCTACATACTTTAGTCCGAGTTCCAGTCTTGCAATTTCATTTGTATTTATATCGCCGAGAAGCCATGCATTTGCATAACCGCCGTTATTTCCTTTTTTCATCATATCGCACCATTCGTCTATCGAGTTTGCATATTGCGTTGCGTGCCGCATTCTTGAAAACTCAGGTACTCCTTTCGGATCAAATGGAAAGAAACCTGATATTGTTGTTTCCGAACCCACAAGCCCGGCATCTGTTATAAAAAAATCTGTTCCGCTGTGAATTAATCCCGGCGAAGTCTGCATCAATATCCTATGTCCTTTGTCAGGTTTAATATCAATTATAACATTACAAAGTGGATTCCAATAATCACTCATTGTATTATGGCCAAGTACTATTTTACCATCAGCAGTCATGCTTCCGGTTGCAATAAATGAACTGCATGATTCTTTTACAGGATTTGGTGAATTTGGAGAAATAGAATCTTTAACCGTCGGCCACCAATATGATATTAATTCTATAGAACCGTTTAATGTTACAATTTCATCCCGTGTCGTTGTTACCCCCGCCGCCTTAAGCCCTTCAACTATTCCGTCAATCTCGGCTAAATCTTCTTCATCTACTTTTGGTGTTAATATTTCTCCGCCTTTCTTAACTAACCATGACCATTCCATTCCTGTTAAATAATTCCATCCTTTATTAAAAATATCTAGCGATTCTTTTATTTCTTTTGCAAGAAGATAACCATGTTGAAATCCTCTTTCTTCCGGAGTTCCTTCAATATGTAAATATATCCATCCGTTTTTTTCATGCCGTTCGGCTTTTGCTAGCCATGCTTTCTGTGTTGGCGTAAGATTGTTTGTAATTTGGGCGCGTAATAGAATTGGAAAAACAAAAACTAGAAGGCAAAAAAGTAAACGCTGGCTCTTCATAATTATCTCCAAGCTAATTTTTAACTTTTAATTTTGGCAAAGCTAATGAAAGCCTTGCCCAGATGCTATAAAATTTTTACAATGTTTGATTATCTGCTAACTTAACTGCTAAAAAATTCCTAATCGTACTCTTGAACTTAATCTTGAACTTGAACTTCTACTACCTGCTTCTTGTCTTAGAAAGTAGTCTTAATATTTCTATATAAAGCCAAACAAGTGTAACCATTATACCAAATGCGCTGTACCATTCCATATATTTCGGGACTTGGTTCGCAGCCCCTTGCTCAATGAAATCGAAATCAACTACAAGGTTCATTGCTGCAACAATAACTACAAAAATGCTGAATATAATTCCACCGATTGAATTGTCATTTATTAATGGTACGTGAATTCCAAAGAATGAAAGTCCAAAACTTATTAGATAGAATAAAGCAATTCCGCCTGTTGCAGATGCGACTATCAGTTTAAAATTTTCTGTAACTTTTATAATCTCTAATTTGTAGATAAAAAGAAGTACGGCTAAAATTCCGAAAGTTAACATCAATGCTTGAACAACAATTCCTGGATAGCTTGATTCCATAATCGCAGAAAGTCCTCCTAATGCCAGCCCTTCAAGTACTGCATAAACGAATGCTAAGTAAGAAGCGAGTTTTTTATTAAAAGCGATAACAATCCCGACAATAAATGCGCCAATAAATCCAATGAAAAAGTAAGGCGCTACTTTTGAAAAATCCAAAGTTGTGTTATATAAATTCCATGTATAAAGAGCAGGAATGAAAACTGATAATAAAAGAAAAAATGTTTTATTTACTGTGCCTTGAATTGTCATTGCATTTTCCGGATCGGTTACTCTTTCAAGGCCGGTAAATACTTTTTCTTTAAGCGCCGGATTACCTGATTTAAATAATGCCATTATTTTCTCCTTAAACTTTCAACAAATTGATTTTTAGCTATTTAACTTTTTATTTTTATTCATTGATTCTTCTGCCATCTGAATTTTATATTCCACCAGCTTTTTTTGGATAGCATTATCGCTTGTTCCTATAATTTGGATTGCAAGCAAAGCCGCATTTTTTGCTCCGTCAATTGCAACTGTTGCTACAGGAACTCCGCTAGGCATTTGTACAATTGAAAGCAGTGAATCAATCCCACTCAATGATTTGCTCATTATCGGTACTCCGATTACCGGAAGTGTGGTGTGTGCAGCTGTTACTCCGGGAAGATGCGCAGCTCCGCCTGCCGCAGCTATAATTACTTTTAATCCTCTCGAAGCCGCTGTCTTTGAATATTCTCCATGTTCTCCGGGAGTCCTATGAGCTGATAATATTTTTACTTCGTAAGGAATATCAAATTCCTTGCAAGTATCAATTGCTTTTTGCATTACACCCAAATCTGAGTCGCTTCCCATGATAATTCCGATTAATGGTTTCGTGTTCATAAATTTTCACCTTCGATTTTACTTATTAAAAATATATCACTACTAAATTATTTCCACTGTATAATTCACTACAGTAAATCAGATTAAATAAATTATTCTTTTCTCCAATTTACTGCAAAAATATTTTCGCCGTTAGACCTCAGCATTATACCTCCGCTTTGGTCCGTTCTGTAAATTTTAGAACCTATCGCTTTTAGTCTTTCTAATACTTCACTTGTTGGATGTCCGAACTTATTTTGAATTCCGGCGCTTATTAAACTTACTTTCGGCTTCACATAAGAAATAAATTCATTGGAAGATGCTGTCTTGCTTCCATGATGAGAAACTTTAAGTATATCCGAATTTAATAAAGTTTTATAACTTTCAACGTAATGCATTTCAACTTTTTTATCCAAATCACCGGTAAACAATAAACTATTTTTTCCATATACAATTTTCAGTAATCCGCTTTTTCCATTGCTCGTTGTCTTTTGATTATTTTCAAGATCATTCAAAACATAAATTCTGCAATTGGATATTTTCATAATTTTCTTGCTGTAATAATCAAAAGGAATATTTTTACTGCGAAGATATTTTTCAAACTTAATATCTTTAGTAAACGAAGTATCAAGCTGCGGTTTTACTATTCTCCTAATTTTATTTTCATTAATTAAAGAAATAAATCCGCCGTAATGATCAGCGTCTACATGAGAAACAAATCCGTAATCAATTTTATTTATGTTAAGATAATTTAACAAAGGAAGAATTACTCTTTCACCGTTATCAAAATTAGCTGTAACTTCTCCGGCGTCAATTAGTGCTGTTTTTCCGTTAGGGAATTTAACTAGGAACGAATCTCCCTGTCCAACATCAATCATAAATACGCTTAATATATTATTCGGCATCAGTTCCTTGTCATCTAATTCACTGAATATCCAAATGTTAAAAAATATTAAAGCTGTAGTTATCCACTTCGCCGATTTAGATTTAAAATTCTTTAATGAATATAAAAAAATGGCTGTGAATAAATAAAATATCACCGCATTGAATAGTGAAAAATCTCTGATCCAGACAAAAGCATATTCGAAATTACCGCTTAATTTAACAGTGTAAAACAAGAAAGATGTAAAAAGATTATTTGCCGCCGCAAAATAAAATGCAAGGAAAGGTGATAAAGCATTTAACACCAGCGTAAAGATTCCGACTCCGACAATAAATCCGGCTAATGGAATTACAATCAAATTTGCAAAGATTGCAATCAATGATAATTTGCCGAAATAAATTAATGTAAATGGTACTGTACCTAGTTGTGCACTTATTGAAACACCGGCAAATAAAAGTAGATTTTTTGCAATATTATTTTCTATTCTTAAAGAATAAATAATATTTTGAAATACAGGATAAATAGCAGCAATTGAAAGTACCGCAGCAAAGGATAACTGAAATCCTGGATTAAATAATTCTGCCGGTTCTATTATTAAAATCACTAACGCGGCTGCTGCAATTGAATTAAATAAATTTGTCGAGCGATTCGTCATCAAGCCGATCAATATTAAAGCCGACATAATTGTTGCTCTTACTACTGAAGCTGGAGAATTTGTCAATATCATAAAAGCGGTCAATCCGCAAATTGTTACAAATGATCTGACATAAATATTCAGCCTTCCAAACAAAATAAGAAAAATTAAAACTATATAACCGACATGTAAACCTGATACGGCAAGAATATGGATTACACCCGAATTAATAAATTCAGTTCTTGTATCTAAATCTATTTTACTTCTATCGGCTAATATCAAACCTCTTAGCAAGGCAGCAGTTTGAGCATTGTGCAATTTGGAAATTTCATCATCAATTGCTTTTCTAACTCTATAGACAAAATTTGTAAACTTATTTGTGTTGTAATTTATTACTTTCAAATCCTTGCTTGAATTGGCTATTAATATTCCCGATGTTCCTTTACCTCGAAGATATTCATTGTAATCAAATTCTCCTGGATTCCTTCTGTCTCTTCCCTTCATAAATAAGCCGGTAATTTGCACATAATTCCCTGGAGAAATTAAATTTAATAGTGAATCTAATTTTCTATTTTTGTCTTTTATCCGGCATAACAGATTAGTTTTTATTGGAAATTTTGAGTTGGAAAACATAACCGAATCAGTATTCAATGAAAATATTAATTCTGATTCTTTTCTTAACTCAATATTTGAAATTTCCCCGGCAGCAGAAAAATCTTTTTGCCTTATAATTTCATCTGGGAAAAAATTATAATGCGGTTTTTGAAATTCCGAAATAAATATTCCTGCTAAAATAACTAGGAGGTAAATCGTAAATTTCGAATAGGAATTTAGTCTTCTACTATATTCAAATATTAGTAGAAGTATAAATGCGATAATTGCAAAGCAAAAAAAGAAGAAATAATTATGTTTGCTTATCGGTATGATAAAATCAATGATGATTCCGGAAATAAATAAGATCGTATATTTAATAACCGGATAATTCTTCATTCAAAAATCTTCATTATTGCCGGCTTTATCTGAGATAGATCTTTAATCATGAAGAATAATTCCTCCGCATACTTTCCTGCCGAAATAGTTAGAGCTGGATTTAATGTATGAGTTTTAATCGATAAATCTTCTAAGTTTCCATGGTCGGAACAAATTATTAAAGTCATTTCTTTCCCTAAGTCTGAAATTACAGTAAAAAGAAATTCATCAAGTATTTGTAATGTTGATTGCGCATCTCCGTCATATCTTCCGTGACCTAGATGATCTGTAAGAAAATATTCATAAAGCGTAAACGAATTTCTCTCTGCAATTCTTAACAATCTTCTAGCCGCTGTTTTGGGTTTAAGAACTTTTAATTTATATCCAAGTTTATCATTCCAGCGTTCATTTGTAATTTCTGCAGTTAATGCATTCCCCTTCCTTACATCGGTTGATGAGTTTAATTTCATTCCGCTTAATTTACAGCTTAATGAAGTTGCGCTTAATCTTGATCTGCCTGATTTCAAATAATCAAAAAATATTTTAGGATAAGCATTTGCAAAGAAAGCTTTTTTACCAAGTGAGATAAAATTCTTAAAAATATTTTCTTCTTTAATTATTGGTATTAAAGTTGAATATGGGTAAGGTCCGAAATGTTTTCCAACGTACTTTGGTGCATTCATTCCGCAAAAGATTGATGTCTGCCCCGTACCGCTTTGCGGGAGTCCCTCGATGCAAAGTCTAGCATCAGTTGGGAATAAGAAAGCATTTTTATTTTTTAAGGTTTGATTTTTTAATGTTGGAATTCCGCCGAATATTTCCGTGAAGGTTCTAAAACCGTACTTGAAGAAAGGATTGAATTGAAAATCTTCATTCCCAATTCCAACTCCATCTAGAAATATCATTAAGATTGAATTCAATACAATCTGCTTGTATAATTTTTAATGTATTATTTACTCTTTTGATTCAACAATGATTGTAACCGGTCCATCGTTAATAATTTTCACATCCATCATTGCGCCGAAGATTCCTACCTTTACTTTTGAATCTCCCAAATTCAATTTAGCTCTGGCAATAAATTTTTCGTAAAGAGGAATTGCTTCCTCCGATCTGGCTGCTTCAATAAAGCTTGGGCGGTTTCCTTTTCGCGCGTCTCCATACAAAGTGAATTGAGAAATAATTAATATTTCTCCGTCAACATCTTTCAGCGAGAGGTTCATCTTCTCATTTTCATCTTCGAATATCCGGAGGTTGCAGCATTTATCGGCAACAAAATTAACGTCTTCTTCTTTGTCACCGTTTTTTATTCCTAATAAAATTACCATCCCTTTCCCGATTTCAGCCGAGTAATTTTCTTTTGGAATAAAAACTCCGCCTTCAGAAACACGCTGAACTACTGCTTTCAATCTAGTTCTCCGTAAATTACTCGATCAATGCTTAGATAATCTTTTTGAATTTGAATTTCTGAGTAATGTTCTTTAACCAAAATTTCTTTTACCGCTAACGATTGATTCTGTCCAACTTCAAAAAAAACTTTACCGTTTTTCTTTAGAAGTAGTTTCCCTTTCTTAGTGATAGTTTTATAAAAGCTAAGTCCGTTGGATTCATCTGTCAAAGCCTGTCGCGGCTCATATATTCTTAATTCAGGTTGAAGGTCTTGAAACTCGTCAGAAGAAATATAAGGAGGATTGGAAACAATCACATCAAATTCATTCTCGTTCTCATTTTTGTATTTCATGAATTCCGAATCAATAAAAGTTATATTTTCATTTAATTGGTTGAGTTCAGCGTTTTCTTTTGCAACTTTTATCGCTTCGCTGCTTGAATCAATTGCAATAACTTTTGCAGAAGGTAAATATTTGGCAAGACAGACTGCTATTATTCCGCTGCCCGTACCAATGTCCAATATTTTTAATCCGTTTTGATTTTGATATTCTTTTATTATTGTCTCAACTAAAATTTCAGTTTCTTGCCGGGGAATCAAGACTGATCGATTTACTTTAAATTCTAATCCGTAAAATTCAACAGAGCCAATTATATATTGCAGCGGTTCGAAGCTGCTTCTCCGCTTGATATATTCTCTATACTGAGTTACTTCATTTTCAACCAAAGGGCGGTCAAACGAAAGGTATAATTCCAATCGTTTGCAGTTAAGAATTTTTGCCAGAAGAAGTTCGGCATTAATTCTCGGAGATTCTATTCCCTTATTTTTTAAATATTCGGTTGATAAATTAATTGATTCTAGAACTGTCAGCATTGATATAATCTTTAAATTTTGTATCTAACTGTAAATATAAAATTAGATTTGAAAAGCATCAAATTTTACTTCTTGAAGAAGCCGAATAAATTAACTTATTAGGACAATTAAAGTTAATCGGTAAGGAAATAATAAATCAGCAAGCCAAAATTTATTTGCAGAGCCCCGAAAGATATACCGCTGATTAAATCGTACTTCCTGGTTTGGTCAAGCATAGAATTATCTCCGGTATTTTGATATTGCCTAAACTTGTCATCGGCTTTTAATTTGAAGTAGGCCGACACAGCTCCTAACGCAACAATGCCGCCGACAAAAAACTTGAACATGTTCTTCTTAAAAAAGCTTACTTTATTGGGTTCACCTATATAATTTAATTTATAAATTCGATTATTACTTTTTGTATTTAATGTAACCGGCAATTCTTTATAGTTCGGCTTTTTCAAAATCAAATTAGTTTCATGCGGTGGAATAAACATTGGAGAATGTCCGATTAAAGAATCACCGGCATAAACATCAGCATCGGTCGGATCAGTTTGCAGATAAAGTAAGTTATTAAATTTAAATTCTATTTTCTTTTCATCACAATTAGCAATATTAATCGAATCGGTTATCACTCTGGCATCCCAAACATCAATTGGTTCCTTTGCAAATATTTTATAAGCACCTTTATTTAATTCGAGATTTATTTTCCCTCTGCCGACAAATTTATTATTTACAAAAATAAGAGAACTGTCCATATCGGTTTTGATAGTAACTTTGGATTTGCAGTCTTGTGCATTGACGAATGAATTGAGAAACAAAACGGCAGAGACAACAAATATTATTTTACTCAACAATTTCATAAGCGCCTAATATTCCGTTATCATATCCTATAAATAAAGTATTTTTAAAATATAACGGTGAAAGTCTAACATGAGCTGGAAGTATAAATCTCTTCTTTATTTTCCCGGTTGCCGGCTCAACAAAATCTAATTCACCATCAAGGTTTGGTACAATTAAATAATTTTTTGCCAAAAGCGGAGTTGCATTTATTACTCCGTTTAGTTCTGACTGCCAAATTATTTTTCCGCTGGCTTTATTTACAGCAAATAATTTTCCTCCTAAATTTCCTATAAAAACAATTTCATCATTGAATACGGGTGTTGAAATAATTTCGGAACCTGTATCAATTTTCCATTTAATATTTCCTGTTCTTATTTTCACCGCAAAAAATGCACCGTTCTTATCGCCAAGAAACGCTGTTGAATCAGATATTGAAACATTATTCGTAAAGATATACCCGATTTTCTTTTTAAATATTTGGTTTCCGTTATATGCATTTAATGCAACAATTTCTCCTTTGTCGTTCCCGAAGATAATAATGTTATCCTTCATCGCAAGCGAAGTATGGGTTGACGCTTTAGTATCAGCTTCCCAAACTCTTGAGCCATTAAAATTATATTTGATCACCTTTCCGCCAAGTGTATTTAATATTATTCCATCTTTTGTGTGTATTAATTCTGATAATATTTTATCTTGAATTTTAATTGCAAATACCGGCTCGCCCGATCTGAAATTATAAAAATTTAGAAGAGAGTAATTCTCATTGTTCAGCGATATTGGATAAATTAAAATATTATTTTCAATTATCGGTGACGAAAATATTGATCCTTTATCTTTTAACTGTCCTAATTGTTTCCCGGTATTCAGATCTAAACAAGTTACCCATCCGGATAAATCATTTATAAAAACATACGAATTATATAATGTCACTGAGGAATTTGTAAGCCCGCCGTTAATATCTTTTTCCCATTTCTCTTTTAATGAATCGCCGATTGTAATAGGAATATAAAAATCTCGACTGGGAACTTTTCCGAACATCGTATAAGGATTTGGATCAGGTTTTACTTCCAATTTTATTACTGATGGAAGACAGCCTTCTAAAAGAATTGATAAAATAAATATTATGTAAAAAGTTTTTTTCAAAAATCCCAGCCAAAAAAGAATTGATAAAATAGTCTCGGTTGAAAATCATTAAAGTTATTCTCTATTCTCTTACCGACATCATATCTTAATACCAAAGCTCCGAACAAATTAATTCTTACTCCGGCTCCGACACTTCCTAACGTACTTAAATAGTTTGTGTCCCAGGCGCTGCCGGCATCAAAAAACAAAGCGCCGCGTATTCCGAAAAATCCAAGATCAATAAATGGAAACTTTAGATATAACTGATCAATCAATGGGAATCTTAATTCAACTGAACTGAGCCACATTTTTTGTCCGCGTATTGACCACAAAGGCCAGCCTCGTAAATCCCAGCTTCCGCCCATGAAATAACGCCTTGCTTCCTTTCCTTGATTATAAAATAAAGCACCTCTAAACGCTAAAGCCGAGCTGTAACCCAAACGGAAATATTGTCTGTAATCAGCGATAATAGAATAATAATTTACATTGCTGTATTTTATATCGCTTGTATAACCGAGTAGAACTCTTGCTCTAATTCCATCAAGCGGCCCGGTTGGACCCCAAAGCGAATTGTCATAAACGTAAGAAAGCGTGTTGCTAACCATCAAAGCTTTACGCTCAATATCGCCGGTATAGACTTGCTTATCGGAATTAATTATTGAAACATCCGATTCAATCCTGTCAAAAATTGAAAGCGGAAAATAAAGAAGGAAAAATCCGCCGAAGCTTCTTTCAAAAAAAAATTCATCTGATTGTGTTATATCGTATCTGTCGCCGCTGAAATGAAAAACTCCGTAACCGTAATTTGCGCGCTGTCCAAGATTAATTCTTTCGATTTCAACATTAAAGCTTTTTAAAATATCGCTTTGAACCTGTGCTGTGTTATAAATTAGAAAATAATAATTATCATTCCCAAGCAGATCGCTCAAAGAAACAATGGCGCCGCCTTGTGTTCCGAATACCGGGTCAGTTGAAACCTGGCTCTGTGCATAATCAATGCTGTACTCTCGCTGATAGGTTAATTTTTTTCTTTCTGCATTTTTAGAAAGAGTAGACGGTTCCCATTTTCCTGCAGAAGAATCTAAATGCATCACAATAAATCCGGCGGTATCAATTGTTGTGGTGTCCAGTTTCATTTTATAAAGATTAAAAGAAAAATTTTCAAAGCCGGAGAAAACAATATCGTCGGAATCAATATAAACCGGATTGAAAGCGCTCGTTATAAAATTTGTAACTCTTTTTATCCTATGCAGAAACATTTCATCAGCCACATTCATTTCATATATATTTCTTACACCGTCCAATTCCGATGTGAAAAGCAGAGTTTTTTTATCGTGAGAAATAATCGGAGAATAGCTGTTTGAATTAAGATAAGTTATATAATTGATATGATGTGTAATTAAATTATAGGAAAATAAATTATAAGTCCCTTTATATTTTCCAGTGGTTCGGTCTGATGAAAAAATTATTTGATCATCGCTTAAACCGAAAGCCGGATCATGGTCATCATAAATGTCATTCGTTATTCGAACAAGTGAATCCGACGGAATATCAAGCATAAAAATATCGCTGAATCCTTTTTGATCAATTGCCTGAAATACTACTCTATTTCCGTTGTGCGAAAACTTTGGTGATGATATGCTTATTAAATCCTGGTTCTTAAAATCTTTAATAATTTTATTTTCTTTAATTGAAAAAAAATGAATTGCATCTGTACCGCCTGACTTTGTTACAAACGCAACTACTCCATCTTTCGAAATATCAATCGAAGATTGGAATAAATGGAACGCCTCCAATTCTTGCGTCTTTTCTCCGCGCAATACTAATTCCGGTTCATTATATTCATCTGTAGGTTTATCTTCTTTAATCCTGTATAAAGAAGAATAGCCGTCACGATTTGCAACAAAATAAATATATTTTATTCCGTTTACTTCGTATGGAACAGGTGAAAAATTGAATCCGAAGTTCGTAATCTTTTCAGAAACATTATCCGGCGGAGCTTTATCTTTTATTAAAGGATAATATTCTCTCTTCAAATAAAAGATCCAATTTTTATCAATTTCTTTTAAAGGTTCGCCAAGAGTAAATTCCATAACTTTATTGAAGCTGGAATACATCCAGAAATTATCCAGTATCTGCAGAACTTTTTCTCTGCCGTATTTATGAGCAACAAATTCTAAAAAATTTTGCCCCTCTTTATACATTAAAAAAGTTCCGCTTATCTGATATATTTTTTCAAGATTGAAAAAATATCCATTGATAATAGCATCCCTCATCACCATTCTTGCCTGTGAATCATCATCAGTAGAAATATATTCTGCCAGACCTTCAGTGTACCAAAGTGGAGGATAATAATCATCCGGTAATCGATGATCCTTAAATACGCGGTAAAGTTTCGCCGTCATAAAAACATGCGTAAGCTCATGGCGAATTACATGTTTGAAATCATGAAGCGAACCGGTGTTCGGAATAACAACTCGTCCCTTCATGTATTCAAAAAATCCACCAACGCCTTCCGGAATCAAACCCGGAGTTGTATTCGTCTGTTCAAATTGGTTTGATGTATTGTAAAATATTAATGGAATTCGATGTGATATTAAAATATTAAATCTAACTTTATATTCTTCGTAAGTTTGTTCAGCAATTGAAGCGCCGATGTTGGCGACTTCCCCCAACTCGCCGTAATAATAAATATTGAAGTGTTTAGTACGGAGTATTTTCCAATCAAACTTCTGGTATTGAACTTTATTCCTGCCGAAAAAATAGAATTGTCCGAATAATGTTTCATTAAAAACAATTAAAAGAAAAAGAATAAAATATTTTATTAATCTGTTCAATACGGCGGCCTATAGGTTTTCCGGATTGATTAGAAGTTTAATATTTCTATTTTTTTGCTGACAAACTTAATCTTAAACTTGATCTTGAACTTAAACTTGTACTATCCGAGTCTTTCCTTAAGAATATTTATATTCTCAATTTCTGTTGGACTAAAACCTCTCAACACTGCTGCGTAATAAGTTATCCAATCACCCAAATAAATCAAATCCATTAATCTAAGCTTGTATTCTTTTTCATTGCTTTTAAGCTTTATAACTTCGGCTCCGTTTTTAGAAGCTAATTCTGATGTTATTTCAAATCTCTTTTTAATTTGAGTTGGATAATCATCATCTAAAATCGTAATCAGTTTAGTATGAAATTGCTTTTCTGCAAATGATTCCCAACCTATAATTTCGTTATGGTTCAATTCCGGAATTACATTGTGAAAAGCATGCAGCTTTGAGTTCTCATTGAACTGGCATTTAAACCTATAGCCAACCGCTGAAGTTAAATCCGCAGCGGAATAAATCGTCGGAATGAATCCGATAATTTCTTCAGCTAATTTTATTGCAGAATTATTCTCTTGTGAATATTCTTTTCCTTTGTTCTTCCACAACTCGATAATTTGATTCACAATTTTATTTTGATCGGGAATCAATCCAATCTCCTGAAAAGCTTTTAATAATGAAAAGAAGCTTAATCCCAAAGAATATCTTGGCTGAAATCCTGGAAGGACTTTTATAATCGGCACATTATTTTGAGCCGCAATTTTTTCAACTTTGCCGCCGGTAGTTATACAAAATATTTTGCATCCTTTTGCCAAAGCAGAATTAAAAACTTCAACTGTCTCTTCGGTATTTCCAGAGTATGATGAAATCACTACCAAAGTATTTTCATCAGCAAAGGAAGGAAGAAAATAATTTCTGTTCACATTGAAAGGAAGTTTCATCTCGCTGCGTAGAAAGTTCAGCATTAAATCAGCGCTTATTGCAGAACCTCCCAGACCCGATACAATAACTGAATTAAATTTTTTATTCTTCAGTGAGCTTAGATCAAATTTATTGTTCCATGCAAACTCTATTTGTTCATAAGTTTTAATTAAAACATTAAATTGATTTTCTTCGTCGTACTTTTTTACATAATCTGAAACGTTCATTTTGTTCCTATATAATGTTTCTTGTTCTGGTAATTGAATTTTCTGTAAAAAATCTTTCAAGCTTTTCGGATATTTCTTTTTCTGTTGAGCAAGCTAAACATTCGTCAGCTAATATTTTTGCTTTCTGGAAAGAAATGCTTCGGATAATTCTTTTAGCATACGGAATTGTTGTTGGTGATACGCTTAAAATCGGCAAACCCATTCCAATTAAAAGCGGAATGGCAAGTGTATCTGCCGCCATTTCTCCGCATATGCTTACGGTTTTGTTTGCTCTGGCTGTTTCTTTTATAATATGATGCAATGTCCTAATGACCGATGGGTGAAACTCCTGGTAAAGATCTGAAACCAAATCGTTGCCGCGGTCAACAGCCATCAAATATTGGATCAAATCATTTGTTCCGATGCTTATAAAATCAATATCTGATGCAAGTTCATAAGTCATTACTGCCGCAGACGGAACTTCGATCATTATCCCGATTTTTATATTTCTATCAAACGGAATTTTTTCTGCTCTTAATTCTTCTTTGCATGACGAAATAATCGACATTGACTTCCGGATTTCTGAAATTGTGCTTACCATCGGCAGCATGAATAAAATATTTTTATGTGTGCTTGCCTGAAGTACTGCTCTTATTTGAGTCTTAAATAATGTTTCATTTTCCAAAAGAAGCCGGATGCCTCTTAATCCGAGAAATGGATTCGGTTCGGTAAAGCTTAAGAATTTAAATTTATCACCGCCGATGTCAAACGCACGAATTGTTAAAGGCGACGGATAAATACGTGTAGCAAGATTTGTATAGATTTTTACCTGCTCACTCTCGGATGGAAATTCACCAAGCTCTTCCAGAATCTGTTCGGTTCTGTACAATCCTATTCCCTTCGCGCCATTTGTAATTACTAAATCAATCTCTCCGGTAACATCTACGTTAGCTAAAAGTGTAATCTGCTTTCCGTCTTTTGTTTCCGCAGGCTGATCTTTTAATTCCTTTAAACTCTCTTGAAGTTCGGCGAGATGATCTGCTTTTGTTTGGAAAAATTGTTTTTGTTCATCGCTTGGATTTACAATTACGTAGCCATGAAATCCATCGACAATAATTGTGTCACCGTCTTTAATTTTCTTCGTAGAATTATGAGTCCCGACAACAGCCGGAATATCCAATGATCTTGATACAATTGCCGCATGTGAAGTTAGTCCGCCGTGATCTGTTACAAATCCTTTAACGTTGCATCTTGATAGAAGTATTGCATCTGCCGGCGTTAATGAATCGCTTACCACAATCAAATCATTTGTAATTCTCGATTGCCATCTTTTCTTTTGCAAATTTCTAATGATGCGGTTTTTAATATCCTCAATATCATTCGCTCTTTCGTTCATATATTGTTCGTGAGATATAATCATTAACTGTTGATATTTTGATATCTCATCGTTAACAATATATTCAGGCTGTCTTTTTTCTTTAGTAACTCTATTCTTAATATTGCCGATCAAGATTGGATCATCCAAGATCATCAGCTGCGCTTCAAATATTGCTGCGCGGGTTTTATCCATTTTCTCTCTGGCAATAGCAAAAATCTTATCGAGCTCTTTTTTAGATTTACTTAATGCTTCGTCAAAATTTTGGATAGCTTCTTCAATATTCAGAATTTCCGAATCGTTTATATCCAGCTTTTCCTTTGTGAATAAATAAACTTTCGAAATAACAATTCCCGGCGCCGCCGCAATGCCGGTAATTTTATTTTCTGCTTCTTTAAATATTTGTTTGAATGATTTCACAATTCGTCAAATCCTCTATTGAAGTAATCGCAAATCTCTTCGGAGGCTTGTTGTTCATCTTCGCCATCAAAAGATAGTGATAATTCAGAACCCATTTCCGCCGCAAGCGTCATAACTCCAATTATACTTTTACCATTAATGTTTAAACCGTCCTTCGAAATATAAAACTCACATTTATATTTTGCAGCTAATTTTACAATTGTTGCTGCCGGTCGTGTATGCAATCCTGCTTTGTTAATTATTTTTACTTTCTTTTCTATCATCATTTATTTCTATTGATTAATAAATCTGCGAGCCAGTTAAAATGTTCGCGGTGTTCTATCTTTAAATCCTTAATTGAATTTAGAGCTCGATTGGTAAACTTTTTTATTTCCTGTTTCGCCTCTTCCAATACATTTAACTTAACATATAGTATTTTATAACTTTCAACTTCATCAGCTAAAATCCCTTTCTTATTTATAACATTAAGCAGCTTTTTCCGGTCATTTCCACTGGCTCTTTCAAGCGCTTTAATAAAAAGAAAAGTTTTTTTACCTTCGACTAAATCACCGCCGATAAATTTACCTAATTCATTTTCATTTCCGGTGATGTCAAGCAAATCATCCTGTATCTGGAAAGCAATTCCAATATTTTTTCCAAATCCGGCAAGCGCTTTTATTTCTTCTTCGCTTCCGCCGCCTAACATTGCACCAATCTTGCAGCACATTTCAATCATCGCCGCAGTTTTTAATTGAATCATCAAAATATATTCTTCTAGCGAAACTTCCTTACTAATTTCAAATTCTTTATCTAAGCTTTGCCCTTCACAAACATCAACTAAACCTTTTGTAAACGCTTCAAGTATATTCTTATTGTTGCTGTCGCAGTCTTTTAATAAAAATTCATAAGCTACGGAAAGTAAGCTGTCTCCCGCAAGAATAGCTGTGCTGATATCATATTTTTTATGCAGAGTAATTTTTCCGCGCCGCTTGTCTGCATTATCCATTATGTCATCATGAACTAAAGTAAAGTTATGAAGAAATTCTACCGCAGCCGCAGCATTATAAGCATTCTTCAAATTACCATCCACGGCTTTTACCGACATTAGCACTAATAGCGGCCGGAGTCTTTTCCCCCCTTCTTCCATTATATAAGAAGCGGGCCCATACAAAGAAGCGGGCTTCCTGTACTTTAAAGATTGCGCTATCTTCTTTTCAATTATCTTTCTTTCTTTGTCAAAGAACAATTCAAATTTTTTATCGGCGCTCCCCATCAATATAATTTTTCCTTTCTAATAATTTTTTTATTTCTTAACTCAGTTAAATTATTTGAACCGGTTAGAAACATTATTTTACGAACACTTTCAAACCAGCTTTCAATTAATTTTATTACGCCTTCTTCACCGGTTTTCTTCAATTCTTGTAAAATAATTCTTGCAGCGGCAGTCACGTCGGCACCTAATGCTAAAGCTTTTGCAATGTTATATCCATTATAAATTCCGCCTGATCCAACTAACATAAAATCGAATTTATTTTTTAATTTGGAAACAGTTCTAATACAATATGAAGTTGGCAAACCCCAATCCCAAAATTCATTTTCATTGCTTCCATGGTTTCTAAGAATTTCAACTCCTGCCCAGCTTGTTCCTCCGGCTCCTGCAACATCAATTCCTTTAACTCCCGCATTAAGTAATTTCTCTGCTGCTGTTTTTGAAATACCGGCGCCAACTTCTTTAATAATTATTGGAACTTTTAAATACTTAACAAGCTTTTCAATCGATTTTAACAATCCCTTAAAATTTGGTTCTCCCTTACCTTGAAACAATTCTTGAGAAGGATTTGTATGAATTACCATTCCATCTGCTTCAATAAGATCGACTAAAAATTTTACTTTATCGAAAGATTTAAATTGAACCACTTGAGATGCGCCGATATTTCCAAGCACTGGAATATTAGGCGCACTCTTTCTAATAACTTTATAAGATTTATGAAATTTGTTGTTCTCCAATGCTTGTCTTTGACTTCCAACTCCAAGAGGTATATTCAATTGATTTGCGGCAATAGACAACTTTGCATTTATATTCTCGGCTTCTGTAGCTCCGCCGGTCATGCAGGAAATTAAAAACGGATAATTAATTTTCTTGTCGAAGAAATTCGTTTTAAAATCTATTTTTGAAATCTCAACTTCAGTAATAGCATAATTCTTAAAATCATAATTTTCAAAACCGGTGGTTTTATCCTTAAATGAAACTTCATCGGTCAAACATAACTCAAGATGTTCTTTTTTTCTTTGAGATATGGAATTACTTTTTACCGGCATATAAATTTTATTAACTAAAGAAAATTAAATTTACTGAAAAGATATTAAAATTTAACAAAAAATCCTCGAAGTGAGTTAGGAATTAAATAGTAGCCATTTTCGTAGAAAGGTTTCTGAGATTTATTCGGAATCCATAATAAAGAAGTGATTCATTAGCTTCTATTTCATTCATTCCTCAAAGTTTCAACCGGGTTAAGAAAAGAAGCTTTAACAATCTGCAATATGATTACCAATAGAGAAACAATATATACTATTAAAGCAGCACCTATAAATAATTCAATATGGATTTTCGTTCTGTATGCAAAATTCGATAGCCATTTATTCATTATAAAGTATGCAAACGGTATCGAAAAGACACTTGCAAAAATTACAGGTCTCATAATGCCGCTTAAAAATATTTTTGCGATATGGTATATTGAAGCACCTAGAACTTTACGTATACCTATTTCTTTCTTCCTTACTTCAGTCACAAAAGAAATCATACCGAATAAGCCTAGACATGCTACTGCTAAAGTGAATAAAGAGAAGATTGAGAATATTTTCTGCAATTTATAAACAGACCCGTAGAATGCTTTTAATAAATCGCTAAAAAAGCTATAACTGAATGAGTATTCCGGCTCGAATAGTTTCATTTCTTTTTGTAAGAATATAAGTGTTTGATGTATATTCTTCGGTTTTATTTTTATCGAGACCTGATAGTCAGGATGCTCTGGATCAATCACAAAATAATAAGGTATAACCCGGCTATATAAAGAACCAGAGTTAAAATCTCTAACAACGCCAATTATTGTTCTATAACTTCTGCCATATGGAGATGTATATTTAATTTGTTTTCCTATGGGATTTGACCATCCTAATTCCCGTGCTGCGGTTTCATTAATTATTACAGCATCATTTTTGTCTGAAGGAAATTGTTTTAAAAACTTTCTACCTTCAACAATCTTTAAACCGTACAGATCTAAATAATTATAATCAACAACGGAATAAGCTATTTCAAAATGAATATTATCGGGTTTCCCAGGGTAATCAATCCCGCCACTGCCAATAGGTTCATTAGGTAAACCAGCAGACGAAGAAACAGTTAATACATCAGGATATTTTCCAATTTCATTTTTCAAAGCGTCAACTCGGCTCTTCGACATTCCTCGCAAATTTATTACAATAATATTATTATGATCATAACCTAAGTCTTTTTCAGAAATGTAATGCAATTGTTCCCTTACTACGATTGCGCAATATATTAACGCAGTAGAAAGTAGAAATTGAGTTATTACTAAAATTCCTCTAAAATGTGGACCCCGGAAAGTAACACCACCACTTAAATAAGAAAGTGGTTTAATAGAAGATAGAGAAGTTGCCGGATAAAGGCCGGTAACTAAACTTATAATCCAGATGAAGACAGCCATCCAAATAAACATATTAAAGTTTTGAAAGATATTAAATTGAATATCTCTTTCTACAAATGAATTGAAATAAGGCAACAATAATTCAACCAGCATTATAGTAATAAGGAATGAGCAGAAGGTTATTAAAATAGTTTCAGTTAATAATTGCATGATTAATTGTTTCCTATGAGCGCCAATAATTTTCCTTATCCTTATTTCTTTTATTCGCTGTGAAGTACGTGCTGTTGCAAGGTTAACATAATTTATACAAGCAATAATTAAAATGATTAGAGCAACAGACAAATAAAGATAGATTGTCTTTATATCCCCATTGTTTTCAAATTCTGTCTGAAGATGAGAATGTAAATGAATATTACCAAGAGACTGAAAGTAAATTTTAGATTTATTGAAAAAATCGTTCTGCGAGTATTTATTTAGGAATGCAGGAAATTTTTTAAGTAGTTCATTTGGATTTACATTCTTTTTTAACAGAAAATACGTGAAAAAAATTGAAAATCCCCATGAGTTTGGATTGTTGTTACCACCTATTGATGGCGAACTACCGTCAAGCAGAGACGCAGGAACAATAAAATTTGCATGGAAGTGAGAATTAACCGGCATGTCTTCAAAAACTCCAGTTACCTTCATATAATTTACATCACTTAATTTGATTGTTTTTCCGACCGGATTTTCGTTAGCAAAATATTTTTGTGCCATACTTTCTGAAAGAAGTATTGAATAATTATCGTCCAGCGCAGTGTTGGGATTACCTTCAATAATGTGGAATGTAAAAACCTTGAATATGTTCGGATCGGTATACAAAATATTATATTCAGAATGTCTTTGTCCATTATAAGAAATGAAGCCCGACCAAACTCGCATTCGGGTTACGTATTTCACTTCAGGAAGATCGGCTCTCATTGCTGCTGCAAGAGGATTTGGGACTATCCCACTTTGGATTGTCTGATCATAAAATTTTTCTTCGTTTACAATGCGATAAATTCTATCATAATTTTTATTGTATCTGTCATAACTAAGCTCATAAAAAATGTATAAAATTGTTAAAACGACAGGTACTAATGCAATAGAAAATCCGATTATATTTATAAGTGAATACACTTTATATTTAATCAAATTCCTAAACGCAATCTTCAAATAATTTTTTAACATAATTTACTCCTTTTTAGCTGTCAGCACTCAGCTTTCCGGCTGACAGCTGATCGCTGAACGCTATTCCTTCATTGATTTTACCTAATATCTTTGTTACATTATTGATGGTTAAAATCTTGGAAAAAACAAAAGCTATGGGAATGTTTAAAGTACATGTTAAAGTCTCTAATCCTTCAAAACCTGAACTTTTCTTCGAAGAAGACTTTTGGGTTGATAGCGGAGCGATGTACAGTTTTGTACCCGAAGACAGACTGCAAGAAATTGGGTTGGAACCTTTACACGCAAGAGAATTGATATTAGCTGACGGCAGACATGTCCGGCGGCTTCTAGGTGAAGCATTATTTACATTGCCGGAACTGAACGAAACATTAACAAGCCAGGTAATTTTTGCATCGAAAGATTCCTTATACCTACTTGGAGCTACAGCATTGGAGGCTTTTGCCGTTGATGTTGATCCTAAGGAAAAAAAGCTTAAGCCAATTGCAGCAATCATTGGTGGTTTCCTCGCATCAAGATAAAATCAATCTTCAAATAATTTTTTAACATAATTTACTCCTAATTCGCTATGCGCAAAGCGCTCTGCGCTTATTCATACCTCAATGATTTTACCGGGTTTGCCGTTGCTGCTATAAAAGATTTTATTCCAACAACTGCAAATGATAGAATAATTACGAACATAGAAGCTGAAATGAACAGCCAAACATTCAGCATAATATGATTCGGCAGTCCTTGCAGCATAAACGATACTAACTTATAAGATATCGGCACAGCAATTATCTCAGCTATTACAACAAGTAAAATAAAAGATCGTGACAGCTTAAAAACAATCTCCTTAACCGAAGCGCCCATTACTTTTCTTATCCCAATTTCCTTAGTCTTTCTATCAATTATAAAAGTAGCAAGTGCAAATAATCCTAAGATTGCAATAACAATTGTAATTAATGCTGCAAAGCGAATGAATGTGTCAATAACTTCAAAAATCGAAAATGATGATGCAATCTCATTACTCAAATACGAATAATGAAAAGCCTGTTCAAACCTCATGTCCTTCCAGGATGATTTTATATATTCAATTGCTTTGCCTGGATTTGAATTATTTATTCTTATAAGAATATAAAGCATTCCCTTGGGTTCTATTTTTAAGATTAAAGGATCATCAGCAGGTTTATCAAACCGGTAGTTAAAATCTTTTATTTCCCCGATTAAATTGCCTGAGTATTTAAGACTCGCTTTATCATTCGCATCAGTGTATAATTGAATTTCCTGTCCTTTCACTTCATTCCAGCCGCATGCCTTCATAGCTGCTTGATTCATAATTATCGCAGATTTTGAATCGCTCGAAATTGTATTAGAAAAATTCCTTCCGCCTTCAATTTTTAATCCCATAGTATTTATAAAGTCCTGGTCAACATCATAAATAGTTGCGCTTAAGTTTTTAACATTACCTGAGCTTAGGTATATAATATGGTTATCCAATCCCCCCGGTATTACGCTGGATGAAGTTACATCAGATATATTTGAATTCTGAAGCAATTTATTTTTAAACAGCTCGTACTTGTCCTTAACTTCATTATCATAAACAGGAATGCAGATCATATTATCTTTATTAAAACCTAAATTGGCATTCTTCCAATAATGGATTTGCCATAAAACATGCAGAGAACAAATTATAAAAATTACAGAAACTGCAAATTGGGTTACTACCAAAATCCTTCTAATCCAGGCAGATGATTTGCCTGCTCTCAACTCACCTTTTATTACATGAGCCGCATTAAATCTGCTTAAAACAATTGCCGGGTAAAATCCTGAAACTATTCCAACTACTATGGAAATAATAAACATATATCCAAGCATGCGCGGATACATAATGTTAAAATTAACTTCCCTTTTTGCTAAGATGCCAAAAGAGAAAGCATCACCAAGTATCGATCGAAAAGATGGAAGAAGCAATTCAACTAAAACCATTGCAAAGAGAAAAGATAATAGACTGACAATTACAGACTCGCCGATAAACTGCAAAATAATTTGAAGACGGTTTGCACCCTGCACCTTTCTTACGCCTATCTCTTTAGCCCGCGTTATTGAATGTGCAGAAAGTAAATTAGTATAATTTATACATGCAATTATCAGGACTAAAATTGTCATCAGAAGCAGCAGATAAGAAAAAGGCTTGATGCCCCAATCTACAAAAGGCATTCCATCTCCCTTTTCATAATATGAATCTCTTAAAGGAATGAGCTTATAGTCTGTAATATCTACATCGCCTTTTGGTACGTACTTTTTTACAAATGAAGGAAAAAGTGTTTCTAATTTATTAGGGTCATAATTATTTTGAAGTTGTATATAAGTCCAGACTGGTCCGGCACTCCATTTTGATTTTTCAAGCTTATCTCCCATAATATTGTTTAGGCTTACAAACGATGCAAGAAAATCAAATTTAATAGTAGAGTTGGATGGAATATCATTTGTTATGCCTGTAACAGTAAAACTATATTTTTTAGGGAGCCCCCTCATCTGAAAATAAATTTTTTGTCCGATAGGATTTTTGTTACCAAAATATTTTAGTACTGTTTGAGGAGTAATGACAACAGAAAACGGATTTACCAACGCTGTTTTAGGATTTCCAATCTTTAAAGGAAAAGTAAACACAGAAAAAACCGAGCTGTCTGTAAACAAAAATCTTTTTTCTATATAAGCATCTTCGCCAGAGTTGACCATACATAATAATAAATTGGCAAACCTTACCTCGTTTTTTACCGGCGGAAAATTGTCGATTAAGAGTGGCGCAAGCGCTGTGCCTGTCTTTGAATCGTTAATGGTATATTCCTTGGATTTATATACTCTGTCAACCCTATAAATATTTTTAGCATTTTTATGAAAATCATCATAGCTGTTTTCAAATTGGATATAGCTGTAAATCAAAAGGAAACACGCCATACCGAAAGCCAGTCCGAAAATAGTAATGAATGAATAAAGCTTCTGGTTAAGCAAATTTCTTATTGCAACTTTAAAGTAATTTTTTAACATAAAACTCCTTTTAATTATTAGAACACGGATTTAACGGATTATGCGGATTTTTATCTGTGCAAATCCGCATAATCCGCTTAATCCGTGGTATCCGCGTTCCATTGTTTTTAATGTGTACTTCCTTATTCATATCGTAACGACTTTACCGGGTTTGCAGTTGCCGCTTTAATCGCATGATAACCAACTGCTAACAAAGAAATTAAAATTGCACTTGAAACAGATATAACAAAAATCCAAATATCATAATTAATTTTATAAGCAAAATTTTGCAGCCACTTATTTATTAAATAGATTGCAATGGGTATCGCAATTACTTCAGCAATCAATGCCTGTACAATAAATTCTTTTGTCAACATGAAAAAAATATTTGTTATGGAGGCGCCCATAACTTTTCTAACTCCAATTTCTTTCACTCTTTGTTGACTTATAAAAAGCGACATTCCAAAAAGTCCAAGACATGCAACCAAAGTCGTAATTACAGTAAAGAATTCTATTATGCTGCCAAATCTTTGTTCGCCTTGATAAAGTTCTCCTAACCTGTCATTCATAAACTGATAATCCATCGGTTTGCCTTTGTTAAATTCCTTGGAAATATTTCTAATATAAGCGATAGTGCTTGCCTTATTTTTTTCACGGATTCTAACAGCAATTTCTACTAAATTATTAGTGCTTCTTTCTATCACTACAGGTAAAATCTTTTTGTGCAGAGAGTGAATATTAAAATCTTTCACAACACCAATAACTTCCATATCCATTATCTTCTCACCTATCGGATTTGCAATACCGAGTTCTCTCATAGCTGTTTCATTTATTATGCATAATTTAGAAGAATCACTTAGATGGCTCTGGCGGAATGTCTTTCCCAATTTCATTTTCATTCCCATTGTTTCAATAAAATCCTTATCCGCAAATAAATGTTCGGCTTCAACTGATCTTGTTGGATCTTCTTTATCAGGAAGACTTATTTTAATTTCAGAATTAGAGCAAGGCACTTCACTGCCTCCCGAAACATTTAGAATATTAGGATTCTTTTTAAGTTCATTCTTAAACGCTTCGAAACTCCCTCCAATTTCTCTGTTCTCAGGATAAAAAACGACAAGCCCTTCTTTATCGAAACCGAGATTCTTATTTAAAAAATAATTTAGCTGCCCGTATATTATAATTGAAGCGAAAATTAATACAGTAAAAATAATCATCTGAAAACCAATCATTATTTTTCTAAAGCTTGCCCGTTTAGAACCAGTATTAATAACGTTCTTAAATATATCAATAGGTTTAAATTTGGAAATATAAAATGAGATGAAACTTCCTGCTATTATCCCAACTAATACTGTCACTCCCCAAAAATAAAGCAAGTATTTCCAGCGATGATAAAAATTGCTTGAAATCCTTTCACCTATAAGCTGGCTTACATTCGGAAGAAATATTTCAACAAGCATTATTGCCGCCGGGAGAGCTAAAAAAGTTATTGCTACTGATTCGATGACATTCTGCTTTAGAAAATCAATTTTACGCGCACCTATAACACCCCTTACACCAAACTCCTTTGTGCGCAAACTTGCCCTTCCAATGCTAAACATTAAGAGCGTAATTATGGATATGAATAAAACCAAAAAGGCTGCTGTTGAATAAATATAAACGTTTGAAATATTCCCAACAGGAAAAAGATTATTCAACATGAATGATGAATGAAAGTAAATATCCTTAACCGGAAATAAGTGATAGAGAACTTTACCCCTACCCATTGTACGCTCAGGACTATCGGAAAATAAGGAAAGTTTCTTTTGGAATTCTTTAGGATTGGAAGAAGGTGAAAGAAGTATATAAGTGTTTACTGAACCAAAATCCCAGGCTGTAAACATACCTTGTGGCAAAGTAGCAAATTTCTTACTCCATACTTTTTCCCAAATATTTAATGGCGCAATAAAGTCTGTAACAAACGTAGATGATTTGGGAACATCTCTTATTACTGCAACAACCTTAAGAACAAAATTTTCTCTTCTATAAGCAAGCGTAATGGTTTTATCAATTGGATTCTGATTACCAAAATATTTCTTTGCTGCTGTTTCACTAATTACAATTGAATTCCTGTCTCTAACAAATGATTCAATATTTCCGAACTTAATTGGTAGAGTCAATATGTTGAAGATGCTTGGGTCAGAAAGTATAAGTTCTTCATCAATTTCTAAATTATTTATTTTTATTTTACCGCTAATAAATTTCCATCTTGCATAATCTACAACATCCGGAAATTGATTTTTTAAGGTTGGCCCTAAAATTAATGGAGCAGTCGGCTCAGAAATCTTTGGAACCAGTTCTTCGGGATAAACTAAATAAATGTTATTAATGAGTTCACTCTAAAAAGGTCAAAATAGTTTCACAAAAAATTTTTAAGTGAGTAAGATTTTAAATAAATTCCTGAAAAGAAATTTACTCATTGGTTATTGAAAAAATGTTCAGAAAAAACACAAAA
>JAMCWE010000218.1 GCA_023475265.1 Bacteroidota bacterium | reverse complement strand
ATGGGAAACAGCCAGAGTTCTTGCCAAAAAGTCTTCCAAGGGTGCAATAGTAGTACTTGATGAAATTCAAAAAGTAACCGGCTGGTCTGAAGTTATTAAGAAACTATGGGACGAAGATACCGCCGCAAAAACCAATTTGAAAGCGCTGATTTTAGGAAGCGCTCCTCTTTTAATTCAACACGGTTTAACTGAAAGTTTAGCCGGAAGGTTTGAGCTTGTGTCTCTTTCTCATTGGAGTTTTTTGGAAATGCGCGATGCGTTTGACTGGAATTTGGATCAATATATTTACTTCGGCGGTTACCCGGGTCCGGCTAAATTAATAAAAGATGAAGAACGTTGGTCCCGGTATATTCATGATTCGCTTATTGAAACAACAATTTCTAGAGATATACTTCTCTTAACAAGAATTGACAAACAAGCATTACTGCGTCAGTTATTCCGGCTCGGAGTTCATTATTCATGTCAAATTGTTTCTTATCAAAAACTTCTTGGACAACTTCAGGATGCAGGCAACACTACAACTCTTGCAAATTATCTGGAACTTCTATCGAGTGCTGGAATGCTGACCGGACTTCAAAAATATTCCGGTTCGCAAATACGCCAGCGCTCCTCAAGTCCCAAATTTTTAGCACTAAACAATGCGCTTATTACTTCTCAATCAGAATACAGTTTTAACGAAGCGCGCAAGAATACTGATTTTTGGGGTCGTCTTGTTGAAACTGCTGTTGGCTCACACCTGCTGAATGCAACAACCGGTTTAAAATTGAAGGTGATGTACTGGCGCGAAGGTGCTAAAGAAGTTGATTTTATTCTGCAGAACGGTGCAAAGATTTTTGCGCTTGAAGTTAAGAGCGGAAGAATAAGAGAAAGCTTAGCCGGATTAGATTCATTTAGCAAACAATATAAACCTAAGAAGAAAATGCTTGTCGGACAGGGCGGTATTCCGGTTGAAGATTTCTTATCAACACCGGCAGTGGAATGGTTTGAATAATTTTCCCCCAATCTAACCTTGAAGGTCTTCGGTTGACCTTCAAGGTTACCATAAAAAGGCTTTGGGTTAAAGTTAATTTTGATTGATTGAATGATATTACTTCTGTAATTTTTAATAAATTTAAAAGATGAGGGTATAAGACGGGGCGTGTATGACAGATTTTACTTTAACAAAAATAGAAGCTTTATATCAGAAAGCTGAGATACTTAGAAATCAAAAAAAGATAGGCTTAGCTCATAGAATATTATTAGAGTGCCTGGCAATATTAGACAATCCAACAATACTCAATAAACGAACTTATTACGATGAGTTCCCAGTAGATACGATTTCACCTACCAATACAATAAAAGATAAAATTATTTTACTATTGGGTACATTAGAAATTTCCTTAAAGAATGTTGAAAAAGCAGTAACCATTTTTAAGTCCTATAAAAAATATGAACCTTTTCTATTACAAATTTATTTAGCTATAGAAAAGTATGAAGATGTAATCGAAATATGTTATGAGAATATGGAGTATAATCTGAACAACAATTTCTCCGATTATGAAAAAAATAAAGATGATCCATGGTATATCTCTTATTTTATTTACTTGATTGAAGCATTATTTTGGACTGGACGCTATAGTGAGATATTAAATCGAATTGATGACTTGATTTCATATCCTGATTCATTATCAATTAAACAATATGATGAGTGTGAGAAGAAGAAAGATTATATGCTGATTTTAAAAATGATGGGGAAAGTGGGCTTAGATTACAGATTGAAAGAAAATAATAGTTTGATAAAAGTAATTTTGCATTGTCTTTCGTATGAATACTGCTCAAGTGATCTTAATGAGATACTTAATGGAATGAAAGAACATTACAACAATCTTTTTATATTTTTTCACAACTTCATTCAATTAGATTCAACTCATTCAGAATTATTACAAGAATATCTTACAAAAAAATCATTACCTATTAATTATTCTAAAAAACGTGACTTACCATATTCTTGGATTTCAAAAAACAAGAATATTGAGGCGTTGATTAAATATGATGAGAATGAATTAAAGCATATTCTGGAAAACATTGTGGAATATCCATCAGTATACGTTTACAATGATCCTATATATGATTTAATGATTCGGGACTTTTCTTATGAGTTTACTCAAGCCAAAATAAAATCTATACTTGATAATCATCCCACATATGATAAAGATTATAGTACATATGGATTAATAATTTATTTGTTTTTAGAGAAAAAATTTGAAGAAGCTTTGGCAATATTGAGGGATGTCCAATCGAATAAAGAAAAATTTATTAATAGTTTAGTTCTGCGTGAACAAGAATTAATTAATTTATATTTCAATCTCATTTGTTTATCAAATGATGTCATTAAACCTGAAGATATTTTTATTTACAAAAATTATTTTATACAACATTACACTGACTTATTAGAGGAACTTAAAGACGAAGCACTAAATGAGATTAAGAATAGAATCCTCGTTTTTGAAACAAATAACAGTATAAAACTATTAGATTATGTAATAAATAGATCTAACATCACAGGATTTATTAATTTGTTTGAAGGAGGTTATTTATCATATACCAAAAATTTAAATAATGCGCCATTGTTAATAAGCACTAATAAATTTTACTCGTTTTATAATCAGAAAGATGTTGGTGATGGATTAAATTCAATAACACAGTTATTTGATAATCTCGAAAATGATATTCGTACTTCTCATGGTCTTCCGCTTATTGGACAAGGTTCGCTTAGTGAAGCATTAATGGTTGAATACTTGAAAAGGGAATTCGATGGGTGCGAAGTTCAAATTCAGGCATCACCAAATTGGTTAAAGCGTCAAAGATATGATGCCTTTATCCCCAAATTAAATCTTGCTATCGAGTATCAAGGGATACAACACTTTAAATCTATTGATTATTTCGGCGGCGAAATAGGCTTTGAATATCGTGTTGTAATGGACAAAAAAAAGAAAGAACTATCAGAGAAAAATGGCGTTAGCATTGAATACATAAATTATAATGATAACATAATGAATAAAGTAAAGCAGATAAAAAATAAATATTTTTTGATGGGATAAGTAAGAGTAATAAGGTTCTAAATATGTCTAAAGATATAATAGATAAACTTGATGAATATATTACTTCAAAACTAACAATTATGTATTTGTTTGCCGTGAGATTTGAGAACATCATAGAAAAAAATATTCTTTTTGACAAAGATTTACTTAAAAAATTTGAATCCGCATATAACTCAGTTAAGAATATACCAGATGATAAAATAAGATTTAGTGAAATAGATAGACTGAAAACAACTGAACCGGAACAATATGAAAAAATTATTCTTCGTATGAACAGTTTAATAACGATGAAAAAAATCGAGTTTGATATAACATTAGCCGAAAAAAATTTTAAGTTGATGGGTTTAACATCAATTTTCATTATGAGTTATTCTTATTTCGAAGAATGTCTGTGCAGAACAGGTGAAATTATTTGTGCAGCTAAAGAGTTAAAGATTAATTGGAAAGATTTAAGGGGAAGCACGCTCGAAGCGATAAAACTGTTTTTCAACAAAGTTGTTTCTATAGATTATGATTTTGGAGGAAGCCAAGAATGGGATTCAATTCAAAACTATCAAAGTATTAGGAATTATATAACACATAGTGGAAATATAGTATTACCAATTGATAGCACTCAAAAAATAGTTGATGTTATAAATAAATTTAAGGATATACTGATAAGCGATAAAGGTGAAATCATAATTAAAACCGAGTTTATCACCGAATCAATAAACGTTTATGAAAAATTTTTCGCCGGCTTATTAACAAGTATTAAAAACACCATGTAACACACCGCATCTAATTTAACTACGCAAACCTTGAAGGCCAAACGGAGACCTTCAAGGTTCTCAATAAAAAAGGTTTTCAAGTAAACTATTTCTTCTTACTAATTATCTCTTCAATCTGATCCATAACTTTATTCATCTTTGCCATCGTCAGATCAAATGCTTCCGATGATAACGGATCAATTCCGGCTTAACTCTTAAGAATATTATAACTCCGCACGGGATAGATTGCTTTCAAAGTTCTCTTACCTGGAAAGGGGATAAGATTTTTCTAAGAACTCAAATTACCGATTCAATTCAAAATCACTCATCCTCTTTCTTCGCTCTATTCTATCTTGAAAATGAAAATCAAAACGATATGATAATGCTGGCATCGAAAGACGTTTTGCTTAACGAGCATAATTTTCTTGAAAGCACATTAGTTTTAAGCAATGAGGAAATTAAAACGATACGCCAATTCGAAAAAGCAGTAATCTTATGTGCATTCACATTCTGGCAAATCAGCGGTCAAAATATTCGGTGGACTTCAACACTTCCTTTCGAAGTCGACCTCACCGCTTTACCAATTTAATGGCTCAATCTAATCTTTTGTACACATGCGGAACTTTCCTCGTTTTTCGACTGTTCAAGTCAATAAGTCGAAGAGATAAGACATGATTTCAGAAAAACCTTCAAAAGAAAGAGAAAAAGTAATAATTGATGCTGCACGTAAGCGGTTCGCTCACTACGGCTTTTCAAAAGTTACAATGGAAGAGATTGCTGCCGATGTAGAAATGGGCAAAGCTTCGCTCTACTACTACTTCCCAACGAAAGAAGATCTTTTCCGCGCTGTTATTTTGAAAGAGCAAAACGAACTGAAAAGAAACATTGAACTAATCCTTGAGAAATCTATAAGCGCTTCAGAAAAACTTCTTGAGTTTGTTGAACTTAGAATGAAGTTCTTTCAAGTCTTGGTCAACCTCGGGACATTAAGCGTTCAATCCTATTTCGATATCAAATCGATATTCAAGAAACTGTTCTTTGATTTTGAGAAAGTTGAATTGGAGCTGCTCGAAAGAATGTTTGCCGAAGGAAAACTACAAAAAGAATTCATTCCTGACCTTCCCGAAGATACAGCGGTAACCTTTCTGCATATACTTCAGGGTTTGCGATGCCGCGTTCTGAATTGGACGAAAGGACAAGGCATAGATGAAGAGACTCATCAGAAATTAAATCAAGAAATGAAGACTGCTACTAATTTTTTTATTCACGGAATTAAAAACAAATAATCAAAAAGAATTTACTTATAAAGGAAATTATAAATGGCACAAAGCGAAGACTTAAAAGATAAAAGTAAGATGGAATCAAAGACGGCTCCTTCTAACAATGGCGGCGACGAAAGTATTGACGAAGTTCCCTTGTTCAAAAAGAAGCGCATGATTATTCCTCTTCTCTTATTGTTAACAGCCGCTGCGATAGGCGGATATTTGTGGTATATGAATATGCAGGATTTCGTTTCAACAGATGATGCATATGTGGACGCGAACAGCGTTTCCATAAGCACTAAAATGCTTGGCAGAATAAATTTTCTTGGAACCGCAGAAGGTGATACTGTAAAAGCCGGACAGGTTCTTGTAAAACTTGATGACAGCGACCTCCGCGCTCAGGAAGTCTCCGCAAAAGCTGGGCTTGCATTGGCTCAAAATAATATTCCGCTTGCTCAAGTGAATTTAAACCGTGCTCAAGATGATTTTACCCGCGGTGAAACAGAATACAAAAGCGGCATAATTACTAAAGAGCAATATGATCATTTTCAGAAAGCGCTGGAAGCAGCGAAAGCCGAATACAACATTCAGCTTTCAAAAATTCCTGCTGCAAAAAGCCAAATCGGTCTAATCGAATCACAATTAAACAACGCGA
>JAMCWE010000223.1 GCA_023475265.1 Bacteroidota bacterium | reverse complement strand
CGGCTTTCTATCGATATAGATATTCTTACTACAATTAAACCCGAAATGCTCGATACAAAATTTAATTCAATAATTAAAAAAGAAGTTTTCTTTGAGTGGTCTGAAGATCCGCGTACTGAATCTAGAGTTCCGAAAAAACATTACAAGTTTTTTTTCAACTCTGTGGTTAATCCAACTTTTAAGTCTAGCGTATTACTTGATATTCTTTTCCAAGAAAATCCTTATCCTAAAACAGATTCAAAACCGTTGAAGAGTCAATTTATTGAAACGATTTCAGATGCCAATATTTTAGTCCCTACTGTTAATTCTTTACTTGGCGATAAATTGACTGCATTTGCCCCTACTACTACCGGTATTCATTTCGGCATTAACAAAGAGATGCAGATCAATAAACAATTATTTGATATAGGAGAACTTTTTAACCATACAGATGATATCAAAGAAGTTGAGGATTCATTTAATCACTTTGTCGAAATTGAATCGGTTTATCGGAATGAAAAGTTTTCTACTGAAAGAGTAATTAAAGACTTATTCGAAATTTCTTTACTCATCTCACAAATAAAAATACGTGGCGGGAAAGAAAATGCAAGCACAAATGAGTTTATTGCCGGAATGAGAGAGATCCGTTCTCATTTATTAACCGGCACTTATAATTTGGAACAGACAAAAATTAATGCTGCAAAAACTGCTTGCGTCGTTTCCTTATTCGGAAAAGAAGTTGATTTCAAACAGATGAGAGAATATAACTCGGCTAAAATAAATGACGTAAAACTTTCTAATGATCTTTCTATTCTTGAAAGACTAAAAACACTTTTACCTGAATCCTATTATTATTGGCAGTTAATCCAGAGAAATTTTGTTTAGTCGAGAAACTTCGAGCACTATTTTCTATTCTTTTCAATAATTTTACCACCGTTTTTTTACCTGTATCATAAAGTAATGAATGAGGGTGTCCGTGAGGATATTAGTGAGGGTATTCCAAGAGTAGTAAATTTAATTTTGATTCCTTTTTCTATTTGGTTATTGAGTAAAATAATTATTTCCCAATCTTCAAGGTTGGGTGATGGGTTGGTAGAAAGGTTGGTAGATGGTGGGTAGAAAAAGTTAGTTGATAATAAAAATCTTCTTTTACTAAGACATCCGCTTAGTTAAAGAAAACGGTTTTGCTTTTGCTATGATGGAGATTATTCCGCTTGTTAAGAAAACTTTACATATATTAATCTTTCCTAACATTAAGACTTGTCCCACCGAATGAAACAAATGAGTAAAAAAAGTCCTTCCCTTTGGGAAGGATTTAGGATGGGCTTCTAATCTTCTCAACAATTTTCTCTCCTGTACGACCGACGACATAACCTCCTAACCCAATTTGTAATAAAGTCCACGCTTCATTGCTTAGACGAAATGCAAGCCAACCGAAACTATCACATACAACAAGAATCAAAAAAGTGAGCATAGTAATTGGCCTCCAATTCCTCTGAAGCCAGCTTTGTCCTTTTGCTTCCGCTTCAACAACTCTACCTTGAGCATCAAGTAATTTACTTTCATACTCAAGCGCTTTACCTAAAAACTCATTCTCAATTTTCGTTAACTCATTTTGAAGTTTGCCTCTTTCTTCATCCGTTGTTGTAAGATTATCAATCAAGTCGGTTATTGGTTTTACTATACCACTTAGAAAATCTAACACTCCCATTTTAACCTCCTTCTTTATCTGGAAGCTGTTTGCTGAATGCCGATAGCTTAATATTATAAATCTCTCGGATAATATTTTTCTCAACTTCACTCAACTTATTATGAAGAACTTCAAATCGTGATAAATAATTCTTTTCAATTGATGACGATTTCTTTTTTGTTTCATCAACATCTTTTTCAATTCTCCTAATCCTGGACCAGAATAAAAAGTTTACTAGACTTAGAAGCCCGCCAATAATCCATATGTAAATCTTTTCATTCATTTATTATCCACTACTTTTAACCGATCACAGCTAACTTTTTCATAAACTGTTTTTCCATAAACCTTTTTAGATATCATCACATCTTTACGATTCAACTCACTATTCCAAGAAACGTGAATCCATTTCCCGAATTCATAAATTAATTGATCAAATGATAATTTTTGTAAGACGATGTTGAACACATCAATTAAATTCATGGAAGTAACAATAAAGTCCGCAGCTTTTCCTTCAAGATGTTGAGAATTAAATCGTCCGCCCACAGCAGCATTCACATCAAACGAACGAAATCCAGAATTAATAAAAATCGACACCTTGATAATTTTTCTTAGAGGTTGAAGAACATTCACACAAAGCAATCTTAAATTTTCAATCTGTTTTCCATTCGGTTCATTCATATAGCCATGCCTTTCTGCAACTTGCGAAATGACAAACTCTTTCAAATAAAAATTATTTGTTAATTTAATATCAAGTGAGTTTGTCATTCCGGATCCGGATTTATCCGGTGAGGAATATTTCAATACAGCATTCATTTTAATTTCCTTTTAGTCTTTAGCTAATGGCTAAAAGCTAATTGCTGAATGCTATCAATTCACTGTATTTCACTTTACATCAGATAAAAGATTTTATATGCAAGCAACCTTTTGTGTGAGTCCGCCTGGCGGATCAGCTCATCGGGGTATGGGACAGCCAGTATTACATAAGTAACATTATGTTTTTGTATTTGGGCAGTCCCAACAAAGGCGTTAACTCAATTACAAACGAATCAACATAATGTTGTCTTATGCAAACTCGGCACTAAAGAATACTAATCGCCTCATCATACATTTTCAAAACTGTTATCCGGTCATAATATTTTGAGACCAACCTAATATAAATTCCAGTCGTGGGCGGCTCGCGCTCTCGACACGCCCACTCCTTAATCGAATCACAATATTGTCAGCAATACATTTTATCTAACTCGCTTGATATTGCCTCTCTTCTGATAACAAAAGAAAGCAAATCATAAACATTGAGCGTTGTGCAGATATCTTCAGAAGTATATTTTTAGATGAAATTGAAGAATGGGACAATGAATAAACATCTTCTCAATATTGAAGAGATCTTTTCAGACCCGAATCTCAAAATTTACCATTCACTTGGTATCATCGATGAAATTGCATTGCGGAATTACATTATCAATTACGAATTCAAACAGCTGAGGAAAACACGTACTCAAATCGAATCGATATTTTTTCTATCGGAGAAATATCATCTCGCCTATGGTACTATCAACTCAATCATTTTCCGGAAGAGATACACAAAAAGTCTTCAACTTTTTCGATCACTTTGACTCGATTTCACCAAGCCCCTAACAAGTATCTAACTGGCTTCTGCCAAGCCATTGCATTAATCTAAAATTTCTACAATAAGGGAGTGTCATAAATTATTTGGACGGAGTGTCCATTACTTGCTTAAATGTACAGTGAACCCTGAAATACTGTTCACTAAAATTACTATCGTAATTCATAACTTTATAAGGAGTAAATATCATGGCTATCCTATCTGGTAACGTGATCGGTAATATGAAAGGTAAACTCGGTAACCTTTCCGCAAGAACCGTTGACGGAAGAACCATTATGGCAGCAAGACCATCAAGCTTCAATGCTAGCCAAGACCCGGCTTCTCTTGAGGTTAGAGCGAAATTTGCAGTTACAGCTAATTTCGCTAAAAATGTATTGTCTCTTGCAACCCTTGAAGAAATCTGGACAAAAGTAAAAGCATCCGGAATGTCGGTATTCAATACTGTCTTCAAAAACAATTTCGGTTTTTCTTCGACTGATAAACCAACCGAACAGAATATTCTTGCACCGGAGGGATTTCCTTTGCAGATTTCAACTGCTGCAGTAGAAACTAATAAAATTACTGGAACTCTTCCTGCACTAAACACTGCATCGGTTTTTGGTGCAGATGAAGTCAATCTTTCTGCAAATGCGCTCGTCTGTTTCTATGATCCAACTTCTGAAAATGATGAACCGTTCCAAATCATTTCTCTTTCAAAAGAAGTAGCCAACTTCAATTTCACACAAACATACAGTTTGCAGATTGACTACAATGTTTTGCAAGAAGCTGTTGCAGCTAAATACCAGCACAGCATTCTTTATTTAATCGTTGCTTCCAAATCGGTTGATGGTAAGGTTGTTCAAAACTCCTCAACCTATACCAAACTCAGCTAATCCTTACAGTAAAAGGGTTATCGCTTCCGGTAACCCTTTTCTGTTTACAAACCGATAGCTCACAAATTTACATTCACTTCGTTCAATTAAAATTGTTCGCTAAAAAGAATGATGCAAATTATTCGTTTGTCTCTTGCTCACACTTTTTGAGTCAAAAAGATGCGCCAATTTCCAAACTCATAAATTGCTAACTTTTGCTAACCTTATAAGTCATTTCCTTTTTCCTTCCAAATTGTTTGATTCACTCCGTTCAATTAACTGCATCATAATTTTGCCCGCAGGTAAACAAGCTTAGTGTTATTCGAATCTTTGTAGTCAATCGGGGCAAGGGTATATGAAACTCACCCGATAATTATTTTTATTATTTCATAGTTCTTCGGGTTTCGCCCTTGCCTTGTATTATCATCTTTTCTTACACCATCATGATAACAAGTCACTTTTTCACAAGAGCATGATTAAGCGGGTAAAATATGTTTTTTAACGGCAAAAAGGTTAGGTCGTGGCATCTGTAATTGTTCACTACTCTAAACGGCACAAAGGTTTTCTTATTCGGCTAGTTCAATCAAATCAAAATTTCTTTGTTAATGTATTTACTCCGTCCGGTTCTCTTCATTCTCAGTCATTCAAAACATATTCGTCAGCAAATACTTTTCTAAATGCATTTATCAAATCACTTAAAAAATCTTAAAGGAGTTATCGCCATGTTATCAGAAGAAAAGAAACAACAATTCAGACAAGACCTGCCTCGACTTGCGTCGGGCAAGGCGGGGAAAAAAGAAAAGATCATCCGCATTCGTAAAACTCTTTCTGAAATGTCAGAAGAACAACGCCAAGCAGTAGCCGATAAATTCGGCATTGTTACTGTTGAAGGTCATTTACTTACACCTCACAACCAATGCTTTTTAGTTGCTCAGTCTGAAATAAATTTTTCTATTGTTGGTGGGTTTCAACAATGGAAGAAAGCCGGAAGAATTGTTCGCAAAGGTGAACACGGGTTTTTAATCTTTGTCCCATCTTATGCCAAGCAAGAAGATAATTCAGAAATGATTTCAGATGATGAAAACGTCCACTTTTTTACTGCAACTGTTTTTGATATTTCTCAAACGGAAGTTATTGCAAAATCGGAAGCTGCTTAACTTCCGGTTATTTCTCTTGTTTAACAAATTCACTATATTAAAAATAAAAAAAGTTCAAAGCCGTTTGGAAGCTAAAATTGTTCTGTGAATATTTAACAAAGTTTAATGGTTCGGCATCCATAACTTTCTTTGTTTTTATTCACATAAAATAATGTTCGGTAGAATAAAAGATAGGAAATCGAAAAGTCCCTACTCAGTCCCTACTTTAAATTTTGGAGAGTCATCGGGTTTATTAAGCGGGACAAAACAAAAAAAGCTCGATTACATTTTATAATCAAGCTTTTTAGTGCTGCCCCGTCAGGGGTCGAACCTGAAGTCTTCTGATCCAGAGTCATGATGTTATTTGGTTTTTGAACTGTATTCGCTGCATTTCCGTAAGAATGCATACAAAGTGCATACTACATGCAAGGAGAAAAACCATGTATGTAGCAAAAATCAGAAGGTCGC
>JAMCWE010000136.1 GCA_023475265.1 Bacteroidota bacterium | reverse complement strand
TGTCTCTGAAAATCAATATTTTTATTTGCAGAATTTATTATTGGTGATTATTCATCCTCCTATAATTTTTTCATTATAAACTTGTTTAGAAGTTTGATTTATTTTTGTAGTATTTAATCCACAAATCATTCTTCAATATTTTATAAACCAATTATTAGACCAGCTTATTATTCTTGCATTATCAATATTTTTAAGAAATTCCATTGAAGAACTTATTTCTATATTACCTTTAAAAGTAAAATTTACAAGTAATTTATACTGATACAATTAATTTACTTTTCACTAACAACTAAATGGATTTATTAATACGAAAGAATTACAAAATCTTTGTAAAAAGGTTAGGTATAGTTTACATTGTGCAAAAGAGAAAGAAGCTGCCTCTAAAAGCAGCTTCTCATACTGTGAATTTAAATATAAAAATTATTTTTGAAGAATAAATTTTTACTGTTATAGAATTTCCAGTTTGAATTCTATGAATTATGTTCATGCCAATTATTGGCAACAAGAGAATCAATAATCTGCTGGCCACGATGACCGAATAATGGATGATTTTCTTTAGATAATCTATCCGCCAAATTAACTGCGACTTTACCAGTTGGATTTCCGGATTTTTTTGACTCTTTTAATACCTGCATTGTAGTTTGATAAACCGAGTGTTTCCAAGTTTGCTGCAAGTGTCTCTCAATAAATGGATCTTCATTCACATAGCCATATTGCTCATTTGCGCAATTGACAATTCCCATCCGGTTTGTAAGAAAATCCGGGACATAAATAATACCCCGCTTATATAAATCAATGTCGTCTCTAACCGGATATTCCAATTGATTATTCGCAGCTCCGCAAATAATCTTTGCTTTTATTTTAGGAATAGTATCTGGATTTAAAATTGCACCTGTTGCACACGGGGAAAGTATGTCGCATTCAGCGCTAAGGATTGACATATCATTTTTCTCTACCAGATTAACCTCAAGATTTTTATCAGAAAGTTCTGCTTTTAATTTTTCAATATTACTTTCGAATATATCGCAAGCTATTATTTTTTTTACTTTCTCCTCAAATAAATATTTTATAAGCGGGCTGCCAACATTTCCCGTTCCTTGAACAGCTATCGTTTTCCCTTTTAATGTTTCGCCGGATAAATATTTTAACGCCGCCTTCATTCCGGCAACAACTCCGCGAGCAGTTGGAATAGAAGGATTGCCGCTGCCGCCAAGATTAAAAGGTATGCATGTTGTAAATCTAGTTCGAGAGAAAATGTTTACCATATCGATGACATTTGTTCCTACATCCTCCGCCGTTACATAACAACCATTTAGTGAAGTAATGAATTCTCCATATTCTTTGTAAATAGAAGATCTGATTTCAGAATTTATTTTATCGTATATCGGATTATGAGCCATTACTCCTTTGCCGCCGCCCCACCAAAGCCCGGCTAAAGCATTTTTGTGAGTCATTCCTTTTGAAAGACGAAGACCATCACGGATAAAATCTTCAACACTATTATAGCTCCAGTAACGAACTCCCCCCGCAGCCTGTCCACGATTTGTCCGGTGAATAAATGCACTCTGAAGGGTATCATATTTTTTAGATATCTGAAAAAATATTCCTTCATGAAAGTTGAAATCTCTTTTATCTTTATTAATAAAATCGGCAATAGGATTTAGTAATTTATGCGAGCTAACTACCTTCTTATTTTTTTTGTCATATACAAAATAAAAACGATTTATATTATTGTTCTTTAGGTATTCTACAAATTCTTGAGTAGAAAGTGTGAGCAATTTTTCTTTTTGACTCATGTTTGCACCCCGATGAAATTAAATTATTATAACAAATTTATCATTATCAGGTAATGAATAAAAATTTGGTTAAAAATGATTTTCAAAGTATTTTTTTCTATAGAGATTTTAATCTTAAATATTGTTATTTAATTTAACTTAAATTATGATGGCAACATTAAGAACTATCAATATTTGGTTACTTTGTGTTAACAAATTTACTGACTATCATGAATAACATTGAACTCGAAATATTAAAATCCAAATTACCAATTCAACCTGGAATTCTAAGGAAAGAAGAATATTTTAATTCAGCAGTTTTAATTCCTTTAATAATGATTAACGGTGAATATAATTTTTTGTTCGAAAAAAGAGCAGCAAATATCAGACAAGGCGGCGAAATATGTTTCCCCGGCGGAGAGTTTGATACTGAAATTGATTCATCTTATAAAGACACAGCAATTAGAGAAACTTTTGAAGAGTTAGGCATCGATAAAAAAAATATTTCTATCATCGGTATACTTGATACTTTAATCGGGCCAATGGGTGTTACCGTTGATTCATTTTTAGGTGTCCTTAACATTCAAGATATATCATCACTTAAATTTGATGCAAATGAAGTTGAAAAAATATTTTTACTACCGGTTTCTTTCTTTATGAAAAATGAACCGGAAAAATATCATGTTAGAATGGAAATCAATCCAACGGACATTGATAAGAATGGCGAAAAAATAAATACTCTTCCTGTAAAGGAATTGCAACTGCCGGACCGATATTCAAAAACATGGCGCGGAAGAAAGCACCAGGTCTTAGTTTATAAAACTGAAGAAGGAATAATTTGGGGAATTACTGCCGCCCTTATAAATGAAATAGTGTTAAAACTGAATTCCTAAAAATTATTATCACTCCGATAATTCAATAAAAAACAGCAAGCCAAATTGTTTCAACATCCGGATCAGTATATTCAACACGATGTTTAACATGCGCATTAATATTTAAATAGTCTCCTTCGTTTAATTGAACCGCTTCTAGTTCCCCTTCAAACAATAGCTTTGCATTTCCTCTTAATACTATAGATATGATTTAATATGCTCTACGTAGGCTTCGGCACCACCTTCTTGATATCCAGTGACTCCTAATAAGGAACCGCTACTGCTTAATAAAACTATTGTTGGAAAACCTTGAACTCCGAATCTTTGAGCCAATTGATTATTATAAAATTTGACGGCTTCCGACTGCTGAATTTTTTCCGGGAAATCAATCTTAACAAGAACAAGGTTATCTTTAGCATAATTTACAAAATCATCCTGGGAGAAAACTTCCGATCTCAACCTTTTACACCAAACGCACCAATCGGAACCAGTAAAATTAATTAGAATTGGCTTCCCTTCCTTTTGTGCAACTGCTTCAGCTTGTTCTAAATTATCATACCACTTAAGCGAATCTTCTTTGCTCTTGTTAAAAACTAAAAAATACAACAATGCAATTACAACAACTGCCGCTAATCCAATATATTTTTTCACTTTATTTTCCGGTATTTCATTCAAAAGTATAATTAACAAATTATAAGATGAAGTCCATTTAGAAAAGATTCAATTTTAATTTAAGAATTGGCTAATCGAAAAGCTTATTTATTTATTAGGACCGGATTTCGGGAGAGTGAAAATAAATTTAGTGCCCATCCCTTTTTCGCTATTGACTGAAATTTCGCCCCCATGCTTTTTAATTAATTCTTTACAAAGATTTAATCCCAAACCTGAACCTGATTCATTTTCCGTTCCTTTAGTGGAATGAGACTTTTTAATATCAAATATTTTGTTAATATCTTCTTTATTTATTCCTATACCGGTATCGCTTACACTTATTTCAACAAAACAGTCATTTACTGTTGCGGATATTTTTATTGAACCGCCTCTTTCTGTGAATTTAATTGAATTTGAAATTAAATTTTGAAATACAGAATGCAGCATAAATTTATCTGCCCAAACAGAAATATTATCCTCAATTTCATTTTGAATACTAATTGATTTTTGCATTGCATTACCTTGAATAACATTTACAACATCATCAACAATCTGGGGTAAATTTTCTTGAGATGGTTTAAATTCCATTTTACCTGCTTGAAATAATGACCATTCAAGTAGATTGTTTAATAAAATTAATAATTTTTTTGCCGATAAATTTATATTTTTAGCTGACTTTTTAATTTCCTCCTTTTCTAAGTTTTCAAATTCATTCTCCAATAAATCTGAAAAGCCGACTAAACTATTAAAGGGGCTTCTTAAATCATGAGCTAAGATTGAAAAATATTTATCCTTTGCTGCATTAAGTTCCTTTAATTCAATTTCAGATTTTGAGAGTTGCTCTAATATTTCAGCCTGCATCTTGTTGAATTTAATAAGTTCTTTGGTTTTGATCTGCAGCTCATTAGTTCTTTCTTCAACTAATGCTTCAAGTTTTTTATTTTGGTTCTGAATATTTTTAATCTGCAATTTGTATATAATGAAGATAAGCAGCACTAAACAAACTGTAAAAACAATTTTAAACCACCATGTCAACCAAAACGGCGGAGTAATTATTAAAATCAGAGAAGCACCCTTTGCATTCCAAACCCCATCGTTGTTGGAAGCTTTAACTCTCAATACATATTCCCCAGGATCGAGATTAGTGAATGTTACATTATTATTTTTGCCTAAATCAATCCAGTCTTTGTCAAAGCCTTCAAGTTTGTATGCGTATTGGTTATTATCAGGGTTTGTGAAACTTAAAGCTGCAAAAGTGAAAGTAAGAACATTGTTCTTATAAGATAAGATTAATTTATTTGCAAGAAAGATAGGCTTGGCAAGATCGACTTCTTTATTAAATTCTTTAACCGAAGTAAAAATAATTGGAGGTTTGTAAAGATTCCTTTTTATGTTCCCCGGATAGAACATATTAAATCCGTTAACACCTCCAAAAAACATTTCTCCATTTTTATCTTCGAAGAATGCATTTTGATTAAACTCATTACTTTGTAAACCAAAACTTTGATCATAATTTTTAAATTCTTTTGTAGCAGGATTAAACTTAGATAAACCTTTATTCGTGCTTAACCATAAGTTCCCATTTTTATCGCCTAATATTCCATATACCTGATTATTAGGCAAGCCGTCATCTTCCGTGTAACGAATAAAGCGGCCTGTTTTGATATCCAATTTATTTAAGCCACCACCGGCTGTACCAATCCATAAAAAATTATTATCATCATTTGGAAATTGATAAATAGAAAAAATTACATCTTGACTTAAACTATTTTTATTCTGAGGATCATGTTTATAATGAATAAAATTATTTGTAACCGGATTATAGCTATCAAGTCCTCCTCCATTTGTTCCAATCCAGATAATTCCTTTCTTATCTAAGAATAAATATGTTACTTCATTACTGCATAAGCTATTGGAATTTTTAGGATCATGTTTGAAGTGAGTAAACTTACTAGATAGATCCAATTTATCGAGACCACCGCCCCAAAGCCCGAGCCACAAATTTCCGGCGTTATCAGAAATAATTGAATTTATATAAGGATACCCAAGTGAATTTGCATTTTGAGGATCATGAACGAAATGTTCAAACCTATTATTTGCCGGATTGAATTTATCGAGGCCTAACGATGTCCCAATCCAAATAATACCTTTTCTATCGGTATACAAAGATGCAATAGAATTATTGATTAAACTATTTTTAGAATCAGTATGAGTGAGATAAATAAATTTATCAGTATGCTGATTATAAATATTCAAACCTCCGATAGAAGTACCAATTAATAAATTACCAGATAAGTCTTCACTAAATGCATTAACGTCAACATCATTTAATCTATTAGAATTATTATATCTTACACTAACTTTACCAAAAAAGTTTTTATTCTTATCAAGCTTATATACGCCGGAACTATAACTTCCAATCCAAACAATTCCTTCTTTGTCCTGAAACGCAGAAAGAATTTGAGTATCATTGATACCGTTTGGATTATTATTTTCATTAACTTCATGTAAGAATTTACCTGATTGAAAATTAAATTCATTCAATCCACTGCTAACACAACCAATCCAAA
>JAMCWE010000021.1 GCA_023475265.1 Bacteroidota bacterium | reverse complement strand
ATCTCATTGGAAGGAAATCCTGCAATACTAAGCATCAAAAGCTGAAGGAAATTGTTCATAATGATTTCTACAATTATTCTTCAATCGAAAATCAGCTAATTGGTTTCAATGCTTGTTTCTTCTGCCTTGGTGTTTCATCAGTTGGAATGAAAGAGAAAGATTACAGCCGGATTTCATACGACTTAACAATGCAGGCAGCATCTGCTTTGTCAAAGCTTAATTCCGATATGACGTTCTGTTATGTTTCCGGAACAGGAACCGATAGTTCTGAAAAAGGCCGCATTATGTGGGCAAGAGTAAAAGGCAAAACAGAAAATCATTTAATGAAGCTTCCTTTCAAAGCTGTGTATTTGTTTAGACCCGGATTTATAAAACCCATTAAAGGATTAAAGAATGCTTATTCAATTTCCAAAGTGATTGGATTATTATATCCAATTTTGAAAATCTTTTTATTAAATTATATATGCACATTGGAAGACTTGGGTAATGCGATGATTGAAGTTTCTGCAACTGGTTATTCTAAGAATATTTTGGAGAATAAGGATATAACTAAACTTGCTGAAATTAATTAATCATTTTACATTTTTGGTATTATCGAAGCCTTTCAAGATTCGATTTTGTATTATATAATTACTGACAAGAAAAATTTCATTGGCTTAGATATTTGTTCCTTCAAGAACTCTGATGAGCATTAAGATGCTGAAAGCATCTGATATTTAAGATCGGGACAACGTCCCGATATAAATAAAAGGGAAAATGTATGTCTAAAAAATTGATTTATGTATTTCAAAATTATTTTGCTTTTCTGCTTCTTATTTTAATATTCACGTTTCAGTGCTGCTCAAGAAAAACTAATATAAACGAATCCTCCGCCGAATCTCAGTTTTATATAAAAAGTATTGAACCTACCGTTCCCAAACTTGGCGACAAACTAAAAATTATATTAAACGAATCTTCCGGTTCATTTATTTATTCGTCTGGTATTTTATTTAATGATTTATGGTCAATTACTGATAGTGTTAAAGGTGATACTGTTTATTCATTCATGCCTTATTTGCCGCAGACTAAGAACGTAAATGTGAAACTCCAATTAAGTGTAAACAATAAAATAGTAGATGTGCAAAAGACAATTGAATTATCTGAAATTTATGAGAAAGGAATAAGCATAATCAATAATGATGAGCAGGCATTAAATGAACAAGATATTTATCCTCTGTTTCCTATGGATCCAAATGCACGATGGAATATTACGATTAATCAGGATACTGTTTTGTTGAATATACAAGGCATTGTCGGAGATGAAAGCAATAAGATTTTGCAGATAAAATTTCTAAATAATACTTTAAACAGATTACCTAAGCTGATTGATTACGTTCAAATATTTAACGATTCAAATGGTTCAAATAGATTTGTATATACCGATACATTACTAAATGGAATTATAAAAATAGATAAGTGGAATATAAACGGAATTTATAGCGGGATAATTTATGCCGAGTTAAATCCAATAGACAGTAAAATATATTTTCCGCCTAAAACAATTTTTTGGATAAAGAGATGAGGGACTCAAGCAGATATATACCGGACCAACTTAAAGCAGAAATAAAAAAGAGGAAACTTCATTTGCCTTAAAAATTCTAGTTTATTAGAAAATTATTTATATTTTTAACAAGTAGATTTGTAATCTTTAATTCTTATTACTTTGTTCTTAAGAAACGCTGCGCCCATAGTTCAACTGGATAGAACGTCGGATTCCGGTTCCGAAGGCTGAGGGTTCGATTCCTTCTGGGCGCACTAATTATACGTTAGTTTTTAGAAGATTAGTAATTATACTTTTAACTCTTAACCAGAACTTATTCTGAAATTGAATAAGTTGAACTTCTCAATTCAATATTCCTTGTTCGATATTCATTATTTATCCCGAATTGCAGGACGAATATCGGATAATGAAGTACTATTTCGGCATTCTACTCCCAAAACATTTTTTAGCTTAAACCTTTCATCTAAAGAAATTAACGTGACGTAAGGAAAAATTTTCCTATTAACTAATGGTTTTTACAAAAATATTGTTAAATTCGCAGAACAAAATTTTAATTTATAATCCTAAAAAGTTAAAACTAGGAATAAATAATGCTCACTAAAAAGAAAAAACTTTCGAAAAAAGAAATTAAAGAAGACAAACTAGTTTCATTTTATTATAAATCTTACGGCTATTTTACTGAAAACTCAAAGCGTGTTTTATCTTATGCTGGTGCTCTGATTGTAGTAATTGCTCTTGTTGCTTTTTACTTGAACCATAAAAGCCAGCAAAATAAAGAAGCCGGAGTTCAGCTTGCACGCGTAATGAGTCTCTATGACGGCGGAGCTTATCTTGAAGCTATTGAAGGACAAGCCGGCACAGATATTCTTGGCTTAAAAAGAATTGTAGAAGAATACGGAAGTACTGAGAACGGAGAAACTGCAAAAATTTATCTCGCTAACAGCTATAATTTCCTTGGTAAAACTGATGATGCTTTCAATTATTATAAAGATTATAGTGGAAGTATAGATGTCTTCGAAGCAACTGCTCTTGCCGGTCAAGCTGGATATTATGCAGACAAAAAAGATTTCGAAAAAGCTGCCGGGCTTTATAAAAAAGCTGCCCACGTTTCTAAAGAAGATGTACTTAATTCAGATTATCTTTTACACGCCGGAATAAATTATCTAACTGCCGGGAATAACAAATCTGCAAAAGAAATGTTCGAAACAATAAAAAAAGACTACGCATCCTCCACAGCTAACAGAGAAGTTAATCAATATTTGGCCCAGGTTGAATAACATCTAACCTGGCCAATCTTTTTCATCAACTTAATTGGGAGAACTCAACATGAGAAAAATTGTACTGTTCGTTTTATTTCTTCTTTCCAATGTTTCATTTCTTTATTCTCAATCAAAAATTGTATATGCATATAATTATCCACCCACGGATAGTTTATACTCCGGACTTTACAGCATTAGAGGAGTTGCTTATGCAGCAAATCCATTTGGTGATGGAACACCGGCAATTGCCGTCACTAACTATTCTAAAAATGGAACTGTAAGTGTTTTCATTCCGGTGGGTAATGATTCACTAAAAATGGTATGGACTTCACCTGTTTTAACAAGTGGCGGCGGTGGATCAACTCCTCGTTACGTACTTTTTGGCGATCTTGATAATGATGGTAAAGTTGAGGTGATTTATCAAAGTAACGCAAATGGAATTTATATTTTTGAATGGGATGGAGTAGCAGGTTCTTATAACTTTGGTAATCAGATTTCACAATTAATTACAACTCCTACTTTATTAAATACAACTGGAAATTGTGAGTATATGGAATGCAGCGATGTAGATGGAGATGGACAAAATGAATTAACTGTCGCATATAATGCATCAACAAACGCTACTGATGCTTATTATGTCATTAGCGCTTCGGGTGATTGGAGTACAAATGATCCGGGATTTTCAGGCTTCAATGTAGAATATGTTGGTGCTAGACCTGATTTAGGAGCCTGGGGACTTAGCGGCGGATCTCCTTACGCTATGATAGCTGCTGATTTTCTGGGTAATGGCAAAAAAGAAATTTTAGTCCATAATTGGAATTTAAAAAATATTACAATGTTAAATCCTATCGCGCCCGATACTTATAAATTAGCTGACACAACAAACGGAAAACAAAATTATTATTTAGGGCAAGGATATGATGACGTTGCATTGTTCGGCGGAATGGCTTATGATATTGATGGTGATGGTCGTGAAGAGGTTTATTTACCAACTTATTCAGCAACTTCTTTAGACGGCAAACTTTTACACAAAAGTTTTGTACACATGATACATTTCGAAAACCAACAAACCACAAACGAGATTGACAGCACGAATGTTTTTAATCTTGATTTTTCTTCACTTTATGATTCGGTCTCTAACAATTGGTCCGATAATACCTATGGCATCGGTTATGGGGATGTTGAAGGAAACGGTAAGAAGCATATTTATGTGTCGAGCGGTTATCCGAGAAACATTATGTCTGCCGAATATGAAGGTGGTGATAAAACAAATTTAGCAAATTGGAAGTTTTCCGTACTCTACAAAGGCGATGTTACAACTGAAAATCACATAATTGTAATTAAAGATTCTCTTGGCGTAATAGATACTACAATTATTTTCAACAGAAATGATGCTTCGATTGCTTCAAAAATATTTATTAGGAATACAGATCTTTTTCATACTGGTAAACAAGATATTATTATTCCTTATCAAACTATTCCCGACAGTCTTACAGTAAAAAATATAACATGGAATTCTTCAAAGAGTGCTTATGATACAGTTTCATTGAAAATACTTAATCCGAAAAGATGGTCGCTTCGTATTCTTGAAGGAGGTACTTCTACTGGGATTAGTGTTAAGGATATAAAAATCATAACTCCGGATAATTACACTCTCGATCAGAATTATCCGAATCCATTTAACCCATCTACCATGATCAGATTCAGCTTGCCGGTTGCCGATAAAATTACAATGAAGATATTTGATATCCTCGGCAATGAAGTTGCGACTCTGATTAACAATCAGAATTATGCAAGAGGAAGCTATGAAGTTGCGTGGGATGGAACAAATAACTTTGGACGAAAAGTTGCAAGCGGAAATTATATCTGCCAATATAAATTCGGGAATTTTACAAAGTCTATCAAAATGACTTTACTCAAATAAATTATAATTTGTAGAGACGCACTGCGGTGCGTCTCTAACTTATATCAATTCAGCCAGCTTCAAAAACCCATTCAAAACCCTTTGATATCTCTGTGAAAACCCATTGACTTAAATTATACTCCGCTTTATCAAAATGTTAATTACTATCATCATCCACCCTAAAGCAATGATGGAATATTTGATCCCGGAATAGATTGAATTCGTCAATACCAATTTAAACTCAAGCTAAATATAATTGAACTAAGTACAATTAAACATTTGTACAATTAGACAATTAAACTCTATTTAACGAAAATTCTTTTTTACAAATTTCTTGACATCAAAAATCAATATTTCTATTTTCAATACGTAAATTATTGGATCAAGTGGGGATTCATTTTAAAACCCACAATTTTGTTGTCCATTCACCTTCAGTAATTATAATATTCAGGAGGTTTCGATGGTTAAAAGGGCTTTTTCGTTCTTGTTATTTTCTATTTTGCTGTCTCAACTTTCCTTTGCAGGTACAACCGGTAAGCTTGCCGGTTATATTAAAGACGGCGAAACCAATCAGCCAATGATATCAGCCAATGATTGGCGTAAACATTCTTGTTGCCGGAACGGTTTTCGGTGCGGCAACTGATTTAGAAGGGTACTATCTTATCAACAATCTCCCTCCAGGAAAATATACTATTAATATTTCCGCTGTCGGCTATCAAAAAAAACAATTTGTCGACGTAAGAATTGCAGTTGATTTTACAACTAAGTTAGATGTAACTCTCATGCCTGAATCTGTTCAGCTTGAAACTATAGTTGTACAGGCTCAGTCGCCGCTTATCAGGACTGATCTTACTTCATCGCAAGTAACTGTGGATGCTGATCAAATTGATAACCTGCCTGTAGAAAGCATTAGCCAGTTATTAACTCTTCAAGCCGGAATTGTTGAAGGCGCTGGCGGCGATCTTCATATCAGAGGTGGGCGGTCAAATGAAATTCTTTATACCGTCAACGGCGTTTCTATTGCAAATCCTTTTGATAACACAAAGACTGTTTCAATTGCCACCAATGCTATCCAGGAGCTTTCTGTTGTAAGCGGTACATTCAATGCAGAATACGGAAACGCTTTAAGCGGAATTGTAAACACAGTTACGAAAGAAGGCGGCAGCGTTTATAAAGGTAAAATTTCTTTTTATACCGGTGACCATTTAAGCTCAAGAGAAAATGTCTTCTTCAATATTAATAATGTCAATCCATTAAGTACTTATACCGGTGAAATGACTTTGGGAGGTCCGGTTCCATTCGCTTCAAATAAGCTTCTGTTTTTTGTTTCCGGCAGATACGACAGAGAAAAAGGTTGGCTTTATGGAATTAGAGAGCATAACACGACTGATTCGGTTTATATAAATCCCACAAATCCTAATGATATAAGAATAGCTTCAACCGGCGACGGTGCTGTTGTTCCCATGAATCCTAGCCAGGATTTCAGCGGCACAGCAAAGCTTACTTATAAACCTTTTCCAATGTTAAAGATTAATTATGATTTGATTTATTCAAGATCAGATTATAAAAATTACAGCCAGGATTTTAAATACAACCCTGATGCTATGTATAATAATTATGAATTAGGTTTGCTCAACTCTATTGAAATTAGACATGCATTAAATGAAAAAACTTTCTATACGCTTCATGGATCTTACAACTTTAACGACTATAAACAATTTCTTTATCCTTTATTAGATGGCAGCGGAAATACGGTAAATTATTATCCGGGTATGGTAAGCAATCTTTCGGGTAGTAATCTATATGATGTTCATGCCGACCCCCGCTATCAGCCGGACTACAAATTAAATCCTGTTGCCTCTTACACTTTTCTTTCCGGCGGTACTTTGAACGGTCAGTATTACCAAAGATCGAAAACAATCGGCGCTAAATTTGATTTGACGAGTCAGATTACGAACAATCATGAAGTTAAATTAGGAGTTGATTATAAATCTCATCAATTAGATTTTGAAAATTTTACAATACTCCGTGATTCAACAACTTATACTTCGCCAACTATTCCGGCCCTTTCAACCACCAATCATGATTACTACATCAAGAAACCGAAAGAATTTTCAGCTTATGTGCAAGATAAGATGGAATTCAAAAGCATAATATTGAATGTTGGTCTCAGGTATGATTATTTTAATGCGAACTCACAATACTCGACTGATATATTTTATCCTTCACCAAATTATCCAAATATTCCATCCGCAATTGATCCGAATTCATTGCTGGCAACAGCACCGGCAAAGCATCAATTTAGTCCGAGAGTTGGAATTTCATTTCCGATTACAGATCAAGGAATAATTCATTTTTCTTACGGACATTTTTTTCAGATGCCGCCGTTCTCATATCTTTATACGAATCCGTATTTCAAATACAGTCTTGCGATGGGAACTCCAATTTTCGGAAATGCAAATCTCAATCCGGAAAAAACAGTTACTTATGAGCTCGGTCTGCAGCAGCAGTTGATGGAAGATTTAGCTTTTAATGTAACCGGGTTTTATAAAGATATCCGCGATCTTTTAGCTATGCAGGAAATTAGAATAAGCGGCGACCAAACTTATTTTAAATATGTAAATAAAGATTACGGAAATGTTAAAGGAATTACTTTCTCTTTAATTAAAAGAAGAACTCTTCAAAGCATTATCGGAGTTACGCTAGATTATACTTTTCAGGTTGCCGAAGGAAACGAAACAAACACCGATGCATTTTTCTTAGACTTAGCTTCGGGCAGGCAGAGCGAAAAGATTCCAGTCTACTTAACATGGGACCAAACTCATACTTTAAATGCAACTGTCTCCGTCGGCAAAAGTGATTGGAATATAACTTTAGTTGGGCGGCTTGGAACAGGTTTGCCGTACACTCCGCAAATCTCCGGTAATCAAATTTACTTGCGGGCTAACAGCGGCAGAAGGCCGTCTCAAGCTGTCATTGATCTTCTTGCTGAAAAAGCATTATCTCTTTATGGATTCGATTTTACAATTTTCTTAAAGATATTCAATCTATTCGATACTCTAAACGAACGTGTTGTTTATAATGATACCGGTCGTGCAACTTATACTTTGGTGGCTAATCAAAGTGTTGCTGTTGCTACAGATGATTTATCAAAAAAAATTCCATCAGTTCATTCGGCAGATGAATATTTTAATCAGCCGACTTACTATCAGCCGCCGCGCGAAGTTAAGCTCGGTTTATCAATGGAATTTTAATTTATCTGTTATTGAAGATTGAATAATAATCGGAGATTTTTTTATGAAAAATATAATATCAACAAAAATCGGAGCTTTTATTTTAAGTCTTATATTTCTATCAAGCTCTCTTTTTTGCCAATCGAATGAAGAGCAAAAAAACCAACGGCATCAAGCAGTTAAAGATTTTATGAATCGAGTATGGTCAAGTCCGGAATATAAAAAAGCAAATCAGCTTTACCGGAATATTAATCAAAGCAGTCTTCCTAAAAAATATGATTACGAAAAGATCGGAAAGATTTCCGGGCTGGCTGACCGCAAACATTATTTTATGAACGGGAACAAAATTGCAACAGAAGTTTATAACTACGGCGGAATAGCTCCCGGCTATGGTTTATTAAGAGGTGTGAATAATGTAGTCTGGAGAAACATTGATTATGTATATCAATTTTGCCCGCTTGTCGGTGTATCAGTTCCGGATTCTCGCAATCCAAAAAACAGAATTCATATTATTTCTGATGGATTAAATGATTACCCAAGTTACAGAGAAGTTAGCCCCGATGGAAAATTATGGCAATGGGAACCGATTCCCGGCTACGCTGATCCGAATCAAGAATATATGGCTTCAAATCCTGCGCAGGATTTAGATAATGATGGCAAGCCCGATAGCTGGCCGAGAGGTTGGTACAATCCTACTTTAGGTAAATATGTGTGGCCGGGCTACCTTTCCCAGGATGCATCTAACGCTGAGCAGGAAGTTTTCTGGGCAATGGATGACCGCGACAACGATGAGTTCTCATATTATCCTTTCAACACCGATACAACGCGAAGAGGAATCGGAGTTCAAGTTGAAGGAAGAGCATTTCAATGGAGTAATGCACTTGCAGAGAATGCAATATTTTTCGTTTACACAATTACGAATGTAAGCGATCAAGATCTTGATACAGTTTTCTTTGGAATTTATGGTGACCCTGATGTTGGCGGTGCAAGTCCATTTAATACTAACAATCTTGGATTTTTTATTCCCCCATATGCAAGCGACGGCAGCGTTGATAAGATTCCCGTTTATGCTCGAAGCCTGGTTTATTTCTGGAATACAACCGGAACCGGTCAGCGCGGAGTAAAGACCGGTTATATTGGATGCAAGTTCCTAGAAAGTCCAGGAAATCCAAACGACGGAATTGATAACGACGGCGATGGGATAATTGATGAAAGGCAGGACGATGGAATTGATAATGACCATGATTGGAATCCATTAACTGATGATGTTGGTATTGATGGAATTCCAAATACTGGAGATCAAGGTGAAGGCGATGGAGTTCCAACTGCCGGTATTCGCTTGCCTGATGGTTCTCTCGATCCTCTCCATCCAGGCGAACCAAATTTTGAATTGACCGATCTTGATGAAGCAGATCAAATTGGATTAACAAGCTTTAATAGCTGGGTGTGGGCATCAGATAAAATTTCTAATGATGAATCAATGTGGAGTCGTTCCATTCCTGGTAACTTTACTCAAATACAATCGACTCCTGCTGACTTAGTTTTCATCTTTGGTTCCGGTTACATTTCACTTAAAAAAGGAGAGACAAAAAGAATTTCTATGGCTTTGCTTTTAGGTGAAGATTTAGATGATCTTTTAACGACAGCCGAAACAGTTCAGACAATTTATAATCAGAATTATAGATTCTTCAAACCGCCTATAACTCCAAAAGTAACAGCAGTTGCCGGTGATAAAAAAGTAACTCTTTATTGGGATTCTAACGCTGAACAAAGCATTGACCCAATTACCGGTAAAGATTTTGAAGGCTATGTAATTTATCGAAGCTTAAGCCCCGATTTCAACGATATTCAAAAAGTTACAGACGGACAGGGTTCTTCCTTCTTATGCGAGCCGCTGAAAGATATCAACGGCTTTGATGCAAAATGGGATGTAGATTTCCGCGATGAGCCTTTTACCGATCTTAACGGAAATGGAAAGTATGATTCAGGCGAACCTTTTGTTGATTGGAATAAAGACGGCGTTTGGACGGCTCATGCTGAAGACCCCTGGAAAGGTTATCATCCGGTTGCTTATCAAGGAAGAGGTCTTCATTATTATTTAGGAAACAATTCAGGATTGGTTCATTCTTTTGTTGATTCAAATAAAGTTGAAAACGGCCAAACGTATTATTATTCCGTTGTCGCTTATGATCATGGCGATTCCTTAGGAATACCGCCGACTGAAACTACAAAAAATATTACTGTCGATCCTATTACTTCTAAGCTTCGTTTTGATCCTAACACAGTTCAAGTAATTCCCGGGCCTCGTTCAAGCGGATATATCGCACCGGATTTTTCCGATAACAATTTAATTCATGATAGCGGTATTGGAACAGGAACTATCACGACCAAAATTCTTAACGATTTAACAATTCCAAATGGCGGAGATTATAAAATTATTTTCAGCGACAGCTTGCTGATTCAAGGAAAGATGGCTGCACTAAAGAATTATTCGGTGTTAAGAAATAGTCCCGAGACAGAAACATTTCCGCTTTACGATACAAACTTCACTACTTTAAAACATTCGAATATCTATCCCAGTTCAGTTATTGTATCTGAGATAAATTCAGATGTTGCATATTTAGAAGGGCATGATTACGTATTAAATTATGATCGCGGTACAATTAGAAGAACAAGCATCAGCAGCATCCCTAATAACAAAACTTATTCGATTACTTACAAATATTATCCTGTTGCTAACAGCACTAAATTTGATTTGGAAGATGGCAACCCTGTATTTGACGGGATAATGCTTAAAGTTAAAGATGAAACAATTTTGGAAGTGGACACAATTAAGTCACGGTGGGTTGAAGGAAATACTAATTATAATTTCGTAGTACAAAAAGGAACTATTGGAGCCGGCAAATTTTATCCGGCAGATTATGAAATAAAATTCTCGTCGCACAATATTGACTCGGCAACAATGCAAACAGCAAAAGGCCCGTTAACAATTCCGGTAAAATATTCGGTTCGGGATATTACTACTAACGAACCGATTAAAACATTCCTAAAAGAAAATCTTTCAACCAGAGATTCAGCTTGGAGCCCAGGTGAAGAAATAATTTTGTTTCAGCCGGGAGCTAAAGGATTGCCTACAGAATTAACTTGGGGCGTTGTCATATCTGCGCCAACTGATTCGACAGTTATACCACGATTGCCGACTGATGGAGATGTACTTTTAATCGCCACTAAAAGACCATTTAACGGAAGCGATGAATTCTCTTTCAAAACTGCCGCCGCAAAATATAATCAGCAAACTGCTGTTTCCGGATTAGATAAAGTTTATGTTGTTCCAAATCCGTACGTAGGGTTAAGCGATATTGAACCGACAACAAAGCTGCCCGGACAAACAAGAGGTGAGCGAAGAATTTATTTTGAAAATCTTCCGCCTAAATGTACAATTAGAATTTTTACTTTAAGCGGCGATTATGTAAAAACAATTGAGCACGACGGAACAATTGCAAACGGCAGAGAATTCTGGAATTTATTAAATACGGATGGATTCAGCGTCGCTTACGGAATTTACTTCGCTCATATAGATGCGCCGGGTGTTGGAGAGAAGATAATCAAGTTTGCATTAATCAAATAAAGAATGTGAGGTAAAAATGAAAATAGATTTTGACTTACATTCAATTTGTAAAAAGGAGATTTCAATGAAGTTTTTAAAATTAGTAATGTTATCTATTCTATTAATTTCTACCGGATCTGCTTATGCTCAGCTTGGTTCTGAAATGAATAAATCCGGAACTACGGCAGCGCAGTTCTTAAAAATTGGAGTTGGTTCTCGAGCAATCGGAATGGGCGGCGCTTATACTGCTACTGCGGATGATATAAATTCACTTTATTGGAATCCCGCTGGGCTGGCAAGTATTTATTCCCGTGAAGCATACTTCAATCATGTTGATTGGATTTCTGATGTTAAACTTGATTTCGCAGGCTTTGGAATTGAAGTGCCTTCATTCGGAACTCTTGGCGCTTTTGTTTCATTGCTTTCAATGGGAAGCATGGAAGTAAGAACAACAGCCCAGCCGGAAGGAACCGGCGAAATGTTTGATGCCGGATCAATGTTGATTGGAATTTCTTACGCGCGAAATTTAACAGATGAATTTTCAATCGGGTTTAATGCAAAGTATATCAGCGAATTTATCTGGCATGAATCAGCAGCAAGCTTTGCGTTTGACATCGGCACACTTTACAAAATCTCATTCTTAAATGAATTAAGAATCGGAGCCAGCATTTCTAACTTCGGACCAAAAATGCAGCTTGCAGGAAGAGATATAACTCAAATTACTCAGGTCGGTGCCGGTGATGGTAATATTATAAATACCGATCTGCAATTAGATTCATTTGAGCTCCCGCTGATTTTTAGAATCGGAATAGCTGTAGATGCTATTAAATCTCCAGAATCCAGGCTTACGTTAGCCGCTGACGCAGTTCATCCCAATGATAATACTGAATATGTTAACACCGGCATGGAATATACCTGGAATGAAATGTTTTCAATTAGAGCGGGATATAAATCATTATTTGAAAAGGAAGGCGAGCAGGGCTTAACGTTGGGAGTCGGATTAAATTATCGTTTGATCGAATCCGTTAAATTAAATGTTGATTATGCTTATCAAGATTTCGGCAGGCTTAAAAATGTACAATATTTTTCGGTTGGAGTGAGATTTTAACGAATTGTTCAATTGTTTAATTGGCTAGTACAGGCTTTCGGACAGTCGGTTCATCTTTTAGAATGAGTGGATTTACTTTTCGAATCATAGATACAGGTTTATAAATGACATGCAAATGTTTACAAATCATTGGTTCAACCTTACGAATGATTGGTTTACTTCTTCAAATGACCGGTACATGTTTTCAAATCACTGGTTCACCTTAAAAAATGACAGGTTCTCCTTGAAAAATGACTGGTTTGTTCCGGCAAATAACTGGTTCGCCAAAAATAATTACAGGTTCTGGTTTACAAATCATTGGTTTTGGCTGAATAAGTTCGATTTAGAGTAAAATAATGAAGTTATAACTATTAGAATTTGAATAATAGCACTAAATTATTTAAAGAATTCTAATTTCAATTTTTAGCTGTTTTTAATAAAAATCTTGACAAAAATAAGAAAAAATCGGCAAAAATCATTAAAAAGACAGCATTTTTATTTCCTAATCTTTCTTGACTTTCAAGCCTTATATGGCTATTTTTTTCGCTCAATTTATTCAAAATTAATTAAAAGGATTTATGGCAGATACTTCAGATTTCAGGAATGGTTTAATCATTAAGTTTAAGAATGATCTTTATTCAATTGTAGAATTTCAGCATGTAAAACCCGGAAAAGGCGGCGCTTTTGTTCGCAGCACACTAAAAAATTTACGAAATGGAAAAGTTTTAGATAATACATTCCGTGCTGGGGAAGGTATAGATATAGTTCGTGTAGAGCGAAGGAAATATCAATACCTTTATCGAGATGGAGATTTTCTCGTATGCATGGACAATGATACTTTTGAACAAATAAATATTCCGTCAGAATTTTTCGGAACCGGCGTTGAGTATTTAAAGGAAAGTGAAGAAGTTGAAATTCTTTTTAACGGAGATGATATTATTAATGTTGAGATCCCGATATTCGTCAATCTAAAAGTGATCGAAACTGAGCCAGGATTTAGAGGCGATACAGCAACTGGTGCTACAAAACCGGCTAAGCTTGAAACAGGCGCCACTATAAATGTGCCTTTGTTCATAAATGTTGATGATGTTTTGAGAGTTGATACTAGGGTTGGGGGATATGTGGAAAGAGTAAAATCTTAATATTATAGGTTATTTAAATGGATTTAAATCTAATTAAGAAACTTGTGAAGATAGTTGACACAAGTGAAATTACTGACCTTGAAGTTGAGGAAAACGGTTTACGAATTAGAGTCGCTAAGAAATTAAAATCAGGCTCTAATAATATGCCCCAGGTATTAGTCAGTCAAGCACCTCCATCAGAACTTCCTCAACCAAGACCTTCAACAATTGAACAGCATCCTCAAACAGTTGAAGTTCAAGAAAATCTTCATGAAATAAAATCACCAATTGTTGGAACTTTTTATAGATCACCTGCGCCTGATGCCGATCCTTATGTTCAAGTAGGTGACTCAATATCTACAGGTACTGTGCTTTGTATTGTTGAGGCAATGAAATTAATGAATGAAATAGAATCCGATATTAGCGGAAAGATTGTTAAAATCTTCGTTGAAAACGGAAAACCTGTAGAATATAACCAGCCTCTCTTTTTAATTCAGAAAAGCTGATACTTATCTAATACTTTGAGGGAATTTTGTTTAATAAGATACTGATTGCGAATCGAGGCGAAATAGCTTTAAGAATTATTAGAACATGTAAAGAATTGGGAATAAAAACAGTTGCTGTATATTCGGAAGCTGATAAAGATTCTCTCCATGTTACTTTTGCAGACGAAGCTGTTTGTATTGGCCCTTCTTCCAGCAAGGAAAGCTATTTAAAAATACCTTTAATAATTTCCGCAGCTCAAATTACCGGTGCAGATGCCATTCATCCCGGATATGGATTCCTAGCAGAAAATGCCAACTTCTCAGAAATTTGTTCAGAGTCTGATATAAAATTTATTGGCCCTTCGCCAAAAATGATAAATGCAATGGGAGACAAAGCATTTGCAAAAAATTCAATGAAGAAAAATGGAGTTCCGGTTATTCCTGGAAGTGATGGAATTGTAAATGATCCGGAAGAAGGAAAAAAGATTTCTGAAGAGATTGGATTCCCGGTTATTATAAAGGCATCGGCGGGCGGCGGCGGCAAGGGAATGAGAATAGTTTGGGAGAAAAAAGATTTTGATAATGCTTTTCAAACAGCCCGCTCGGAAGCTGAATCTTCCTTTGGAAATCCGGACGTGTATATTGAAAAATTTATAGAGAACCCTCGCCATGTGGAAATTCAAGTTTTAGGTGATATGCAAGGAAACGTTTATCATTATGGCGAAAGAGATTGCTCAGTTCAAAGAAGACACCAGAAATTAATTGAAGAATCACCGTCGCCTGTTCTTGATCAAAAACTTCGGGAGAAGATGGGCGAATCAGCAATACTTGGCGCTCATGCGGTCAATTATGAAGGCGCCGGAACCGTTGAATTTTTGGTTGATAAACATAAAAATTATTATTTCATGGAAATGAATACAAGGATTCAAGTTGAACATCCCGTTACCGAATGGGTCTATGGTGTAGATCTTATAAGACAACAAATTTTAGTTGCCGCCGGTGAAAATGTAGAAACTCTTCCGCACAATCCAAATGGACATAGCATTGAATTCAGAATTAATGCTGAAGATCCTGAATTTGGATTTCGCCCTTCACCTGGAAAGATCCATTCTTTACATTGCCCAGGTGGATTTGGGGTTAGAGTTGATACTCATGTTTATACTTCATATTCAATTCCTCCATATTATGATTCACTAATTGCGAAGCTGATTGTTTGGGGACAGAACAGAGAACATGCCATTGCACGCGGCCGCAGGGCATTGGAAGAATTTGTTATAGAAGGAATAAAAACTACCATTCCATTTCATTTAAAAGTTCTTGAAGATGGGAGATTCCTAAGCGGAAATTTTGATACTGGTTTCCTTGATCACTTTGTTTATAAATAAAACATGACAAATAAAAATTGTATTTCATGCTATTTGGATACAATACCGAACATGAAAATATTTAAAAGGGATTAAATTAAAACATAAATAAATTTTGAGGTTAAAATGAACATTCCAGAAAATTTAAAATACACAAAAGATCATGAATGGATTTTAGTAGAAGGCAATACCGGCACTATTGGAATTACTGATTATGCTCAAGGTGAATTAGGCGACGTGGTGTTTGTAGATATTGATCCTAATCTTAAAGAAATTTCTACCGGCCAATCATTCGGCACAATTGAAGCGGTTAAAACAGTAAGTGATTTATACGGCCCATGCAGCGGAAAAGTTTTAGAAATAAATAAAGCATTAGCCGATACACCTGAAACTGTAAATTCCGAGCCATATGGAAATGGCTGGATGATTAAGATTGAAATAAAAGATAAAAGTGAATTAAATAGCCTGCTCGATAGCGAAGCTTATGGGCAATTATTAGGCGCATAATAATTTATATGATTAAAGACAGAGAAACAATTTTAATAATAGATTTCGGTGCTCAATATATCCAGCTAATTGCAAGGCGAGTTCGTGAAGCAAATGTTTATTCGGAAATTCATTCACATAAAATAACATTAGAAGAAGTAAAAAGAATAAACCCGGTTGGGATAATTCTATCAGGCGGCCCGATGAGTATTTATGATGATGGCGCTCCTAATATCAATCATGAAATACTTAAATTAGGTATACCGGTCTTAGGGATATGTTACGGATTGCAATTAATTTGTAAAGCTTTTGAAGGCGAAGTTGAACCGGCAAAAAATCGCGAATATGGAAAAGCAGTTCTTGGAATCTCAGAAAAATCTAAATTGTTTAATAATGTAATTGATAATTCTATCGTGTGGATGAGTCATGGTGATTATGTAACAAAACTTCCTCAAGGATTTAAGGTTATTGCAAAATCAGATCACTCACCAATCTGTGCAATTTCAAACGAACAAAAAAATATCAGCGGAGTTCAATTTCATCCGGAAGTATTGCATACGCAAGAAGGAACAAAAATCATTCATAATTTTTTGTTTGATATTTGTAAATGCAAAGGTGATTGGACTCCTCACAATTTTATAGATCAAAATATTGCTGCAATTAAAAACACATCCGGAAATTCTAAAGTAATTTGTGCTCTTAGCGGTGGTGTTGATTCAACAGTTGCAGCAGTTCTAGTTAAAAAAGCAATAGGCGATAATCTAATTTGCGTTCATATCGATACCGGATTAATGAGAAAAGATGAAAGCAAAAAAATTGGTAAGCTCTTTGAAGAAAAATTAAATTTAAATCATATACACATCGATGCATCGGAAAAGTTCTTAAAAAAATTGGCTGGCGTTACAGATCCGGAGAAGAAAAGAAAAATAATTGGCAATACTTTCATCGAGGTATTTGAAGAAGAAGCAAAAAAACATGACGATGTTAAATTTTTAGTTCAAGGAACTCTCTATCCTGATGTAATTGAATCTACCTCATTTAAAGGCGCATCAGTAACTATTAAAACTCATCATAATGTTGGCGGCTTACCTGAAAAAATGAATTTAAAACTAATTGAGCCGTTCAGAGAATTATTTAAAGATGAAGTTAGAAATGTTGGAAGAGAATTAAATATTCCGGAAGAATTTATTGAACGACATCCTTTTCCTGGCCCTGGTTTGGCAGTAAGAATTTTGGGAGAGATAACAAAGGAAAAGCTAGATATATTAAGAGAAGCAGACGATATTTTTATAAATGAAATAAAAGATGCAAATTTATATAATAAAATTTGGCAAGCCTTTGCAGTTTTATTACCAATTCAATCCGTTGGAGTAATGGGAGATTTTAGAACATACGATAATGTTTTAGCACTTCGTGCAGTTACTTCAGTTGATGGGATGACAGCAGACTGGTTCAGATTTGATAATGATTTTCTTGCAAATCTTTCGAGCAAGATTATTAATAAAGTGAGAGGTGTAAATAGAGTTGTTTATGATATAAGCTCTAAACCACCTTCCACAATTGAGTGGGAATAAGATGTCTGAAAAGAAATATCAGCTTGATCATAAAATGAAACTGGCTCAAGATTTTGAGGCTCAGGGAAAGCTTCTGCATTCGGTTCAAATATACAATTCACTTATTGAACAAAATCCTGAACTCATCGAATTATATTTTCGGCTTTCAAGTCTTTATGAACAATTGGGAAATTTAAATTCTGCATCAAGCTTATTAAAACAGATTCTCGAAAAAGATCCTGAGAATAAAGATGTTAGATTATTCTATGGGCAATTCTTTTTAAGAAATTCTAAATGGGAAGATGCGATTGAAACATTAAGCTATATTTTGCCTCAAGAGGAACCTTCAGTTTCTTTCTTTATTGGCTATTCTCATTTTATGCTTAATGAATTTGAATTGGCAAAGAATAGTTTTCTAAATTTTATTTCATTTGGAAAACAATCGGAACTTCTTCATGAAGCATATATTTACTTAGCAAAGCTAGAATTGAATTTGAAGAATTTTGAAAACACTTTGATGTATGCTAAGAAGGCTGAAACAATGTATTCAAATTTTTGGGAACTAAATAAAATTTATGCTGAAACATATTATAACATGGGGATGTATGCTCATGCGGTATTGCCAATTGAAAAAGCGATCAAGCTAAATCCAGAAGAGCCTTCTATATATGAATTAGCTGGAAAAATTTATTTGAAGCTAAGTGAATTCTCCAAAGCTGAAAAAAAATTTTTAAAGTACATTGAGAAGATTGAAGAAGTTCCATCTGATGTTTATACAAAGCTTGCCGAAGCTTGTTTGAAATCTCAAAAAGCAAAAGATGCTTTAGCATATTTTGACATCGCAATTAAACTTGATCCTGAAAACCAAACTGCTATTACCGGAAAAAATCAAGCATCCACACTTTTAAATAATTCTGTGGTATTAGATGGTTAGAAATTTAATAGCACTTTCAATACTAATTTTGTTTCCCATTTTTTTGTATTCTCAGGAAAATGATACTTCAAAAGTTAATAATGAATTCAAACAAGGTTTAGATTTTTATAATTCATCAAACTTCAAAGATGCTCATCAAATTTTTAACCACATCATTATGCAAAATAGACTTAATCCGAAAACTACAATTGTATATATATTTGATGGAAAATCTTTGCTGCAATTAAAATTATTTTATGAGGCAAAGGACATCCTTAAACAATTTTTAAAAGAATACCCTGACAGCAAATATGTTGATGAAGCAAAATTAACTTTAGCGCAAATTTATGTTGAGTCAAAAGATTATTATTCAGCAGTGATGGAATTGACCGCACTGATAGATACAGCTTCTTCAACTTTTTATAACAATTATGCAAAAACCAGCGCTGAAAAAATTGCTTTGAATTATTTATCAACAATCCAAATCAAATCAATTGCAGATAGTTCCAATGGAATTAATTCAAAACCATTTCTATTATTATTGCTTGGCAAATCATATCTTCAAAATGATGATTCAGCGGACGCTTCAAATTCATTTAAAAGTATATTAAAAGACTTCCCCAATTCTGAAGAGAAAATGGAAGCTGAAAGTCTAAATAAAAAATTAATAAACGGTCAAGAAAATATTTCTACTCCGGTTATTGCTGCACTTTTACCTTTAAGTAGTAGTTCAGGAAATGTTGATATGAGAGCTGTCTCGGAAATTCTTGAAGGGATAAAGTTTGCCGTTTCAACTTATAATAAAGATCATGATCAAAAGCTTGGACTTATAATCCGAGATACTAAACGGGATGAAAGCGAAATACAAAAAATTAAAAATGAACTTACAAAAATTCCTTCTCTTAAAGCAATTATCGGACCTATTTATAGTGACGAAGTTAAGGAGACATTAAAAGCTTTCTCGAATACAAATATTCCTATAATTTCGCCAACAGCCACAGATGATGATTTAACAGGATTGTATCCCAGTTTTTTTCAAGCCAATCCAACATTTCAATTGAGGGGAAAGGTAATGGCTGAATATATTTATTATGTTGAAAATAAAAAAAGAATGGCAGTGCTATATGCTGAGGAGGGTTATTCACCAACCTTTGCTGATTCATTCATAAAAGAATTTAAGCTGTTAGGCGGCAAAATAATTACTGCACAAAAATATAATAGTGACAGCACTTCCTTCGCAAAACAAATTTCAAAAATCGTTGCGGATTCATCCAAGTTGGATGGAATATATTTGCCATTAGTTGATAACCGCGATGTGCCGGCTATTCTTTCACAATTTGTATTATATAATTTTAGTCTGCCAATTTATGGAAATCAAGATTGGTTTTTAGCAAAAGGTTTCGAGACTTATCCGGAATTAAGTAATAAATTAACTTTCGATTCGGATTATTTTATTGATTACACAGATTCTGCATACCAAATTTTTAATAAAGGATTTTCTAATCAAACAAAAATGGAAGCAGATAGAAATGTTTTATATGGATACGATGCTGCTGAATATTTATTAACTGTAGTTAAAGATTTTAATGCCGATCGCAAAACTTTAGATGATGAGCTTGAAGCTAAAATAAAATATCAAGGTTACCATAATGATATTTATTTTGATAAGGACAGAGTAAATAAATTTTTAAATATTGTTAGATATAAAGATGGTAGATTTGAACTTGTAGATAAATTCAAACTTAGCAAATAAAATATAGAAAGGGGGAAGATGTTAAAAGTTAAAGAACTTCCTTTAGATGATAGGCCTCGGGAGAAACTTATGCTGAGAGGCGCTCAAAATCTTTCTGATGCAGAATTAATAGCAATCCTTTTACGAACAGGAACTAAGGGCAAATCTGTTATTGATGTAGCGCAAGAGTTAATAATTGAACAGGGAAACCTTGCTGTTCTTGCGTCTAAACCTTTGTCAACATTAACTAAAAGTTCCGGTATTGGAAAAGATAAGGCAGCAACACTTTTGGCAGCATTTGAAATAAGCAGGAGAATATTATCTCAATCGAAATGGTACTCAGAAAATAAAATCACTTCACCAAAAGATGTCGCTGAAATTTTTATTCCATTATTAAAGGATGAGTTAAAAGAAAAATTCATTGTAGTCTGTTTGAATACTGCAAATAAAATTATTAAGATCGAAACTATATCGATTGGAAGCTTAAATTCAAGTGTGGTCCATCCTCGGGAAATATTTAAAGCAGCAATTGAAAATAGTTCTGCAAGTATAATTTTAATCCACAATCATCCAAGTGGTAACCCCGATCCGAGTACGGAAGATATTGCTATCACTAAAAAAATTGTTGAATCAGGAAAAATTATGGAGATACCGGTATTTGATCATTTAATAATTGCCGGCAACAGTTATACTAGTTTTGTGGAAAGAAGATTACTCTAAAAATGTTGTATGGCGCAAATAATAATAATGTTTTTTACCCTATGCTTGAATTTATTACCCTATTTTGTTATATAGTATAGTGTTATAAAAACTTAATTTGCAAGGAATTAGTTATTGTTGTGTATTTTGTGTGTAGGTGTATTTTAGTGAGATCTTTTTTGGAAAAAATTTAATCAACTTACTAAAAAATTAATTTTTGGAGGTTCTAATATGAAAGTTACTAAAATTGTTAGGAACACTGTTATAGTAGCTGCTTTTGCTGTTACGACAGCATTTTTAAGTGGTTGCGGCGGTGTTAGTGAAGCAGAAATGGCTCAATTAAATAACCTGAGAAGTGAAGTTAATTCTCTCCAATCTCAAGCAAATTCATTGAAAGATGAAAGAGCAAATCTTGAAAAAGAAATTGCAGCAAAGCAAGAAAAACTTGCTGAATGCAATAAGCAGAAAGAAGAGACTAAGGCTAATTTAGAAAAGATGTCTTCTAAATAATATTCTTTTATGAAATTAAAATTAAAAATGGATTTGGAGGAATTAAAATGAAATTAAGTAGAAATTTAATAAGTATTTTATCTCTTTTGATTTTCTTTTCTGTAGCAGTTTTTGCTCAGGAAAAAATGACAAAAGATGAATGGCAAGCCGAGATGAACCGCCTCAATACTGAGAAGCAAAGTTTGACTCAAGAAATTACTTCGTTACAAACTGATGTAAATAATTTAAAATCAAAAAGTGTTGAAAGTTATGAAGATTGCATGAAAGAACTTTATGCACTTGTTGGTGCTACTCAAGCAGATGTTGATAATTTTAGAAGTGCGGTAAATGAACTTGATGGAAAGATTCAAAGAAAAGAAGGACCTAAAGCAGATAGACAAAAAGATCTTGACGCTTTAAAAGCTAATAAAATTAGTGCATTACCGGAATTTTTTGATAAAGTTCATAATCAAATGCAAGCTGCTTTAGATGCTTGGGTTGAAGCTCCTAAAGAAATTAACTATACCGTTGTTAAAGGCGATTGTTTATGGAATATTGCTAAGAAGCCAACATTCTATGGAAATGGTTTTGCTTGGCCGGTAATTTACAAAGCAAATCGCGATCAAATAAAGAATCCTAATTTAATTTATCCTAAACAAATTTTTAAGATTCCGAATTTAACTGAAGAAGAAAAAGCAAAGTACGAAAAAATTAAAAAGAATTATAAACCAGCACCAGCTAAATAATTTAACATTTTTTGTGTCCGGTTTATTAAATATTTTAGCCCTTGTCATTTTAGGTGATAAGGGCTTTTTTTATTATGAAGGAGGAAGATGACTGTTATTGAGAAACGCATGACGCTTGAAAATGTAGATTTGATGACTTTGTTGGGAATGAATGACACCAACTTAAAAATTATTGAAGATAGATTTAATGCAGCAATTATAGTAAGAGGAGAAAATGTTTTAATAAAGGGTGTCTTGGAAGAAGTCAATGCTATTGAAAAAGTAATTAAAGAAATGATCTATGTAATCAATACAAACGGATCATTAAAAACTTCAGATATTGAAACCATTCTTGACCTTACTACTCAAGGGAAAGAAATTATTACTGAAAAAGAATTTGATTCAATAATTCTGTATACAAAAAGTGATGTAATAAAAGCAAAAACAGCTGGTCAAATAAACTATTTGCAGACAGCAGCTAAGAATGATATCTGTTTTGCAATTGGTCCAGCCGGTACTGGGAAGACTTATCTTGCGGTTGCATTTGCCGTATCAGCTTTAAAGAAAGGAATTGTAAATAAAATTATATTAGCACGCCCTGCTGTTGAAGCCGGTGAGAGCTTAGGCTTTTTACCTGGAGACTTTCGAGAAAAAATAGATCCTTATCTTCGCCCGCTTTATGATGCATTGGATGATATGATGCCTTCGGATAAGCTAAAAAATTATATTGAAAAAAAAGTTGTTGAGATTGTACCGCTTGCATATATGCGCGGCAGAACTCTTAATAATGCATTCGTTATTTTAGATGAGGCACAAAATGCAACAGATGTTCAAATGAAAATGTTTCTAACAAGATTAGGTGTAAATTCAAAAGCGATTATAACAGGAGACATTACACAAATAGATTTGCCCTCAAAATCTATCAGTGGATTGATACAAGCAAAAGATATTTTAAAAAATATTGAAGGAGTAGGTTTTGTTTATTTTGAAAAATCAGATGTAGTGCGTCATAAACTTGTAAAAGATATTATAAACGCTTATGAAAAATTCAACGGAACCGAAGGATCATCTAACGGAAAATCTGTTATTTAATTATCAACTAAAAAAATAAGACCTTTTTAAACTTTAATGTTTACAATTTTAATTTACTTTCATTCCAATATTTATCCATCTCTGCCAAATTTGATTCATTAATCTGCCTGCCTGATTCGTTTATTTTTTTTTCAATGTATTGAAATCTTTTAATAAATTTTTCATTTGTTAATCTTAAAGCATTCTCAGGATTTATTCCTAAAAATCTTGCATAATTTGTAAGAACGAAAAACACATCACCAATTTCGGCTTCAAGTTCTTGTTTTGATTCTTTTTTTTCTGAGTAATGCATTTCTTCAATTTCTTCAATTACTTTTTTCCAAACATCTTCCTTCCTTTCCCAATCAAATCCCACCTTGCTTGCTTTTTCCTGCAAACGAAAAGCTCTGTGTAAAGATGGCATTATCTCCGGAACTCCATCTAAAATTGAAATTCTTCCCTCATCTAATTTTATCGCTTCCCAATTTCTCTTTACATCATCAGCATTTGAAACTACGACTTCACCAAAGACATGTGGATGCCTTCTAATTAATTTTTCCTTAATGGAATCTATTACTTCATCAAGTGTAAATTTATTTTCTCCCTCTGCAATTACAGAATGAAAGACAACATGCAAAAGCAAATCCCCGAGTTCTTTTTTTAATTCCTCAAAATTTTCCTTATCAATTGCATCAACCACTTCGTAAGCTTCCTCTATTGTTGCCGCTTTAATGGAATCATTTGTTTGTTCTTTATCCCATGGGCATTCGATTCTGAGTCTTTTCACAATTTCTACAAATTCGTTAAATTTACTATCGGTCATAATTAAAATCCTTTAAATTGGAAATCATTTTTATATCTTTTACTAATTGAAAAATAATAAAAACTTCGATTGATAAAAAAAGGAGCTTGTATGATAGAAGACAAAATAAAAGAGCTTGGTTATGAACTTCCGGAAGCGCCAAAGCCTTTGGCAGCATATATACCGGCAATTAAAATTGATAATTTAGTTTTCACATCCGGTCAATTGCCAACTGTAAGGGGCGAATTAAAATTTACCGGGAAAATTGGAGCAGATTTAAGCGAAGCCGATGGCCAGCGGGCTGCAGAAATTTCTGCATTAAATTGTTTAAGCGCTGTTAAAAGCGTTATCGGCAGCTTAGACCAAGTTGATCAAATTGTTAAGCTAACTGTTTATGTAAATAGTGCTGATTATTTTACAAATCAACCTAAAGTTGCAAACGGCGCTTCAGAATTAATTGGAAAAATTTTCGGAGATAAAGGTAAACATGTTAGAAGTGCAGTTGGTGTTAATGAACTCCCAATGAATGCGCCATTAGAAATAGAAATGATTGTGAAAGTAAAATAAATCTATTTAAACTTATTGAATGTAGATTTTATTCCGGAAGTCAAGTCTTAGATTAAGAAAGGTTTTAATAAAAATATTTGATGCATCGCTTCATAAATTAATTATTACACGATGCATCATTATATTCTAATAAATTACCAGCGCCTTCCACCGCCGCCGCTGCCGCCTCTGCTACTACCGCCGCCGCCGCTACTTCTTCTATTCCCGCCAGTTCCACCTCTTCTATCGTTAGTGCGTGGTCTTGCTTCGTTTACGGAAATCTTTTTGCCTTTAAGCTCTTTTGTATTTAATTCACCAATTGCTTTTTGGGCTTCAGAAAGTCCTGGCATTTCAATAAAACCAAATCCTTTTGATTCCTGACTAAACATATCCCTTATTATTTTTACGCTTTTTACTTGCCCGTAATTGGCAAACAACTCTCTTAATTCATCATCGGTAACATCCCGTGATAAATTGCCAACAAAAATGTTCATGTTATTTTTCCTTAAATTATTTTAGAAATATTATAAAAGAATGAATAAGCAGGAATTAAAAAGGAAAACAAATCTTACTGAACAATATAGAGAAACAGAAGGGATGTTTGAAATCTTTTAATCTTGTATTATTATTCTTTTTGGCGTAGTAAATTTATAATATTTATAATCATTTTACAATGGGAAAATTTATTTTTAACATTTAAGCTATTTTTATGGTTATAAAGTTAGCCAATCAATTTATAAACCTTGCCCAATTTTCAGCATTTTTAAATATTTTGAATGAATTAAACTAATGCCTGTTTTAATTTTTTTATAAGATCAAGCGTTTTAACATAATCCGAGCTATCATTCATCAGAGATTTAATAACTGCGCTGCCAACAATTATTCCATCGCAATAAGGCGCAAAAGATTGAGCATCTTTAACACTTGAAATTCCAAATCCTACTAGCATTTTATTCTTTTTTACAATTGAACGAGTTCGTTTTACAAATTCTATACTAGTAATTTTATCTTGATTAGTAATCCCTGTGGTTCCGCTTACAGAAACACAGTATATAAATCCGCTGCTCTTTTCATCTATTAATTTAATACGATCATTTGAAGTAGTAGGCGTAACTAATAATATAGTATTAACTTCATCAAATAAATGATTATAAAAATTTTCATATTCTTCGATCGGAATGTCCGGAATTATTACTCCATTTACTCCTAATGATTTTGCGTTTTCAGCAAACTTTTCTATTCCATAAGATAATACAGGATTTGCATAACCCATCAGGATCAAAGGTTTGTCAGTGCGGCTTCTAATTTCTTTTATGAAATTAAAAGTCTTGGTAATGTTAATTCCGTTTTCAAGTGCGATTTGAGATGAATGTTGAATGATAGGACCATCTGCTAACGGATCGCTAAACGGGAAACCAATTTCAAGCATGTCTGCGCCGGCTTCTAAGGCTCTTAACGCAAGTTCGACAAAATTATTTTTATCTGGAAATCCGGAGGTTAAAAAAACCGAAAGGACTTTTTCATTTTTATTGTTTTTGCCTGAAATATAATTTGCAATAGTTGTCATTTAATATCCCAATTTATCTTTAATTGTGTTTAAATCTTTATCACCTCTGCCGCTAATATTAACGATTACAATTTCGTCTTTCTTTGTATTTGGCATTAGATAGTTCAAATAAGCAACCGCATGTGCTGATTCAAGCGCAGGAATAATTCCTTCCGCCTTAGATAATAATTCAGTTGCTCGAATCGCTTCATCATCTGTTACTGAATAATAATCAGCAATAACTTCATCTTTAAAAAGGCTGTGTTCCGGACCAACACCAGGATAATCTAGTCCGGCTGAAATTGAATGAACTTCAGAAACTTGTCCTTCATCATTTTGAAGAAGATAAGTTTTCATTCCTTGAAAAATCCCTTCTCGCCCAAGAGTTAAAGTTGCACAATGTTTATTTGTGTTTATTCCATAACCAGCAGCTTCAACACCGATAAGCTTTACTTTAGTATTAATGAATGAATAAAAAATTCCAATGGCATTACTGCCGCCGCCAACACAGGCTACTATATAATCCGGCAATCTTTCTTCCGCTATTTGAATTTGTTCTTTAGTTTCTTTGCCGATAACTGATTGAAAATCTCTTACGATCATTGGGTAAGGATGCGGACCAACAACCGAACCGATTATGTAATGAGTATCTTTTACATTTGTTACCCAATCTCTTATGGCTTCATTGGCAGCATCTTTTAATGTTCTGCTGCCGGATGAAACTGGAATAACTTCAGCTCCAAGAAGTTTCATTCTAAAAACATTTAAGCTTTGCCGTTCGATATCAACTTCGCCCATATAAACAAAACATTTTAATCCGAATTTTGCACAAACTGTTGCAGTTGCTACTCCATGCTGTCCTGCGCCGGTTTCAGCAATTATTCTTGTCTTACCGAGTTTTTTTGCAAGAAGAATTTGGCCAAGTGCATTATTTATTTTATGTGCGCCAGTATGACAAAGATCTTCCCGCTTCAAATAAATTTTTGCTTTGTCGAAATATTTTGTTAATCCATCTGCAAAAGTTAGCGGAGTAGGGCGGCCCGTATACTCTTTATTTAATTTATTTAATTCATCTTGAAAATTTTTTTCTTTAGTCAATTGAAAATAAGTTTCTTCCAATTCTTTTAAAGGAGTGATCAAAGTTTCGGGAACATATTTTCCACCGAACTTCCCGAAATGCCCGTTTACATCCGGGGAATTATATTTATTCGACATTTGCATAATCTGAAATCTTTCTATCGACAATTGGAGCCAACTGTTCGATTTTTTCTAAAAGTTTTTTAAAATTCTTTGGTGTTAGAGATTGATATCCATCCGATAAAGCTTTATCCGGATGATTATGTACTTCGATCATTAAGCCATCTGCACCGCATGCAATTGCTGCCATAGCCATTGGCTGAACTTTATCCCAAATTCCAATTCCATGCGATGGATCCACAATGATAGGAAGATGAGATTGCTTTTTAATTGTTGGTACAGCATTTAAATCTAAAGTATTTCTTGTCATCGTTTCAAAAGTTCGTATTCCTCGCTCACAAAGAATTACATTAAAATTACCTTGTGATAAAATATATTCTGCGCTCATAAGCAGATCTTCAATTGTTGCTGCTAATCCTCGCTTCAAGAGAATTGTGTTTTTTAATTGGCCGACTTCCTCAAGTAATGAAAAGTTTTGCATGTTGCGTGCGCCTATTTGAATGATATCAGCAACATCAGCGATCAGCGGAAGAGACTTTGAATCTTTTGCTTCAGTTACAATCATCATTCCAAGTTCTTTTTTAACTTCGAAAAGAATCTCAATTCCTTTTTCTTTTAATCCTTGAAAAGAATATGGACTTGAGCGAGGTTTATAAGCGCCGGCTCGAAGGAATTTAATTCCCAATTCTTTCAACTCTCCAGCAATGTCGAATAGCTGCTGCCTGCTTTCTACAGAACACGGGCCAGCTATGATCGTCAATTCTTCTCCGCCGATTTTTAGCTCATTCATTTTTATTATTGTATCTTCCTTTTTCATTTCCCGGCTGACAAGTTTGTAAGGTTTTGTAACACGAATTACTTCTTCAACATCTTCCATGTTTTGAAATTCTTCTTCTATAAGAAGGCTCGTAGGGCCGGTGATACCAATTCCAAGTTTGCTTGCGCCAGGAATTTCATGCGGTACACAATTTCTTTCGACGATTTTGCTTTTTACTCTTTCAATTGAATCTCTTGGAGTATCAAGCTTCATAATTATCAACATAAATTTTCCTTCAATGAATTTAATTTCGTAAAAAAACTTTTTGCCTTTTGTTGATCCTTTTTCCCAGGTTCTCTTTCGAGTGAAGACGAAATGTCTACTGCAATAGGATTAATATTTTTATAAATCTCTTCGATATTGTTTATTGAAACTCCACCTGCCAGAATAATTTTATCTTTTAATTCTTCAGGAATCATTTGCCAGTTGAATTTATTACCGGTCCCACCGAATTCATTTTTTGAATATGAATCAAGCAGATAATAAACATTCTTATAATTAGTTAAAATTGAAAAATCAAAATCGTATGAAATCCTAAAGCTTTTTATAACCGGCAGAGAAACTCTTTCTGCTATTTCCGGAGTTTCGTTTCCGTGAAGCTGAACTAGATTGATTTTTATTTCTTCGGCAATTTTATTTATATATTCAGAAGTTTCGTCTACGAACACACCAATTTTTATTGTAAATGGGGATAAACGATTTATGATTCCTTTTGCTTTCTCTGTAGCAATATATCTTTTACTTTTTTTGTAGAAGATAAATCCGAGTGCATCTGCGCCAAACTTTTCACACATCAAAGCATCAGCAAGATTGGTTATTCCACAAACTTTAACCTTCATTTGAACACCAATTTTTAAGATCAGAAAGTTTTAGTTCGATATTATTCGAACTCATTAACAGCTCACCGACTAATATTGCATTTACTTTTGTTTCCCGTAAAAAAATAATATCATCTTTATTGCTTATTCCGCTTTCAGAAACAAGAATTATATCTTCCGGTAAATACTTAGAAATAATTTGTGTCGTTGAAAGATCAACAGAGAAATCATTTAAATTGCGGTTGTTAACACCGATCAATTTATTTCTTGTAAAATCGATTTTGTCAATTTGATCAATTGAGTGAAGCTCTAAAAGAACTTCCAATCCGATTTCTTCTGCCAGAGACGTAAATTCTTTTATCTGATTTTTAGTAAGAGCTTCGCAAATCAATAAAATAATATCCGCTCCATTAGCCTTAGCTTCATAAACCTGAATTTCATCGATAATAAAATCTTTCCTTAACAATGGAACTTGTTTAATCTTAGCTATATCTAGCAAAAAATTAATGTCACCTTGAAAAAATTCTTTATCAGTTAAAATAGATACAGCATTAACATTCCGACTGAAATATATTTCTGCGGTACTAAGATGGTCAAAATTTTCTCTGATTAATCCTTTGGAAGGGCTAGCTTTTTTTATCTCGGCGATTATCGAAATATTTTTGTTTGATCTTACTTCATCAATAAAGCTCAAAGATTTCTCAGAAAAGAATGGCATGTTGCTAAAGGAATCGATTGAAAATTTTCTTTTCAATAATGACACTTCATCTTTTTTCTTATCTAAAATTTTTTCTAGAACGTTCACTTTGTCTTTCGTTTATTTATTTCCAAAATATTTTAACTCATAAAAGAAGAGCTAAATTTTTTCAGTTCATTCAATTTATTTAAAGCAGCACCACTTAAGATTGAATTTTCTGCAGCTCTCTGACACTCATTTAAATTGTCGGAATAATCTGCTGCATATAAAGCTAAAGCAGCATTCGCAGCTACCGTATGAAACGCACCATTTTTTTTGTGATTGCTGAAAACTTCAAGAATAATTTGGGCATTAACTTCAGGAGTATCACCTTTAATATCATTTTGTTGAATCAATGGATAATTAAAAGACTCATTCGACAAAGTATACGAAGTGATATCTTTGCCTTGATTATATTCATTTACTTCAGTCAAATCACCGAGAAAAATTTCATCATATTTATTATTGCCACAGATAAAACAAACTTTTTTAAGATCGAGATACTTTGCGGCTTCCGCCATAGTTTTAGCAGCCTTGAGGTTGAAAGTACCAATAATTTGTTTTTTTACTCTGGCTGGATTAGTTAATGGTCCAAGCATATTGAAAACAGTTTTCATACCAAGCTCTTTTCTAACTATAGCAGCATACTTCATTGCCGGGTTATAAAGAGGTGCAAAGAGAAATGCGATTCCAATATTATTCAGTGCTTCTTCTGATTGATCCTTAGTAAGATTAATATTTACACCAAGAGATTGTAAAACATCGGCGCTGCCGCTTTTACTTGAAATAGAACGATTGCCATGCTTTGCAACTTTAACGCCGGCGCCGGCTACAACAAAAGCAGTGGCAGTTGAAATATTGAAGCTGCCGGAATTATCTCCGCCGGTACCGCAAACATCAATTACATTTTCATCAACGCAATTTATTCTAATGCTTTTCTCCTGCATTGCTTTTGCAAAGCCCGCAACTTCAGCAGGCATTTCGCCTTTAGATTTAAGTGCGATAAGAAATCCGGCGAGATGAGAATTGTTTACTTCACCATTCATAATTTCACTCATCGCTGTGAAAGATTCATCAAATGATAAATCTTTATTGCTGACAATTTTTTCCAAATATTCTTTTATCATGTTGCCAACCAATTTTTAATTATATTAATTCCTTCATCGGTTAAAAATGATTCGGGATGAAATTGAATTCCTTCTACCGGAAATTCTTTATGTCGAATTCCCATGATACAACCATCTTCTGACTCTGCTGAAATTTCAAGTTCTTCAGGAAGCGATTTCTTTTCAATTATTAACGAATGATATCTTGTTGCTTTAAATCCTTGTGGAATATTTTTAAAGATCGTTCTACCATCATGATTAATAATTGAAGTTTTTCCGTGCATTAAAACCGGGGCTTTTATAATTTTTCCTCCATAAACATAACCCATTGCTTGATGACCGAGGCAAACCCCAAGGATCGGAATTTTTTTACTAAATTTTTCAAAAGCAGTTATTGATGCATTTGAATCTTCAGGTCTGCCGGGGCCGGGTGAAACCAAAATTTTATCCGGCTTAATTTCATTAATTTGATTTTCATTTACTTCATCATTTCGCTTGACAACAAGCTTGCAATCAAGTTTGCCTAAGAGCTGAACAAGATTGTAAGTAAATGAATCATAATTATCAATTACCAATATTTTCATCAATCACCTCCGCAAATTTTAATGCATTCACCATTGCTGCAGATTTATTTCTAATTTCTTTTGCTTCAAGTTCATGCTTGCTGTCTGCAACTATTCCGGCACCGGCTTGCCAATAGACTACATCCTTTTTTGCGAACAATGTTCTTATCGCAATGCACATATCAAGATTACCGGAAAAATCAAAATAACCAACGGCACCGGCGTATACATTTCTTTCTTGTTTTTCATATTCATCAATGAGTTGAATTGCGCGAATCTTCGGCGCACCGGTAACTGTTCCAGCAGGGAAGCAAGACATCAAAGCATCAATAGAATCCTTATCATCCGCAAGTTCACCTTCAACTTTTGAAACCATGTGCATTACGTGCGAATATTTTTGGATCTTCATGTTCTCCGTAACTTTTACAGAACCATACTTACAAACTCTGCCGAGATCATTCCGGCCTAAATCAACAAGCATTGTATGCTCGGCTTGTTCTTTCGGGTCGTTGATCAAATCTTGTTCAAGATTTTTATCTTCTTCGAATGATTTTCCGCGCTTTCTTGTTCCGGCAATTGGTAAGAGTTGAGTCTTTCTATTTTTAACTTTCAATAAATCTTCAGGAGATGTGCCGATAATTGTAAAATCATTTTCGAACTCCAGAAAATACATATACGGAGATGGATTGATAATCCGCAAAGCTCGATAGACATTAAGCAAATCGCCTTTATATCTTGATGAAAATCTTTTTGAAAGAACAATTTGAAAAATATCTCCTTCGATAATATTTTGTTTTCCAGCTTCAACTTGATTATAAAATTCTCCGGTCTCAAAATATTCTTTTACCTCTCCATCAAGATCAAAGTCGGAATTGTATTCCACTGGTTTTTTCAATTCCATTCTTAATGAAGATAAGATTTCTTTTGCATCATTAAATGCTTTTTCAAGGTTTGTATTATTATCAACTTTTACATTTGTTATTAAAGTTATTTGATGTTTGTAATGATCGAAGGCAAGAATCGTGTTGTAAATTCCGAATATTGAATCCGGGTTGTTGAAACTTTCGGAATTAAACTTTATTACTTTTTCAATAAGAGAAATATTTTCATAACCTAAATATCCAACAACTCCGCCGGTGAAATCCGGCAGCTCTTCAATTTTTGGTTGTTTAAATTGTTTTAACTCTTTGCGGATAAGTTCGAAAATAGATTCTTGAAATGATTTAAAGCTGCCGTTTGTTCTTTCTGAAATTTCAATTCCCTTATTTTGAATTATCTTAATTGGATTCTTTCCAATAAAAGAATAACGAGCCATGTTTGATGTACCCTCAACAGATTCAAGAAGGAAATTTTGCTTTCCTTTCTCACGGATTTTTAAATAGGCTAAAACGGGAGTAAGTAAATCCGCTGTGATTACTTCATAAACCGGTATTAAATTATATTCTTTTGCAAGTTCTTTAAATCTATTGAAATTCATATTTCCACCATAAAACAAAAAACCCTTCCCAGTTTGACTGAGAAGGGTTCGTTAGTAAAAATTATTTATCTCAAAATCACTGGGTCATACTATTATGCGCACTATACCACCACCAAGAATTTTGGTTAAATTTTTTATTAGTGTAATAATATGTTCCAGAAATCTTTTTCATGTTGGTTCCAAATATAAAACAGTTTTTTGATTTGTCAAGGGAGAAATCAAAAATTCTCAGCAATTTGTTAAAAGGGATACATAAAATTTTAATGTTACGTATATAAATTTAAATCTTTAAATTAATATTGATTTAGTTAAACCTTGAAATTATAAATTGGTTCTGATTATATTTCGCCGCAAAAAATTTGCGGAGAATTAATGACAAGAGAAATGTTCCGCTCGAAAATACATCGAGCTACGGTAACGATGTCGGAGCTTTACTACGAAGGAAGCATTACGATAGACAAGTATTTATTGGAAAAAGCTAATATTTTACCTTATGAAAAAGTACAAGTAGTAAATGTAAATAATGGAAACAGACTTGAAACTTATGCTATTGAAGGTCCGTCTAACAGTGGAATGATTTGCTTAAATGGTCCGGCTGCTCGTTTGGGTGCGGTTGGTGATGAGGTTATAATTATAGCATATTCTCAAATGACCGAAGATGAAGCGAAGAATTATAAACCTCAAATAGTTCTTGTAGATAAAAACAATGAAATTTCCAAAATTCTGTAATTCACTTAACATTTGGAAAACTTTGAAGAGTTAATTCATTGATTTTGTTAATTGATTTATTTAATATTCACTCGAAATTCTGAGGTGTTGTGATGAAAAAATTATTTGTCTTATTGGTTGTTGTATTTTCTGTCTCCGGTTTTGCTCAATTCAAAGATTCCGGCTTCCCAACAGCAGATATTAAAGATGGAATATTAGCTCAACCTTCATCTTCTTTATTTGGATTCATAAATCCGGATAATTTTCAGATGAAACAATCTTATAGCTTATCTTATTCTTCTTTTGGCAACCAAGGATTAGCATTAGGTGTTTATACAAACAGTATGATGTACAAGTTCAATAATAATTTGAATGTCCAACTTGATGCAAGCATTATTCACACACCTTACAGCACGCTCGGCAAACAGTTCAATAATAGTTTAAATGGAATTTATATCAGCAAAGCAGCAGTAAATTATCAACCTTGGAAGAACTTTTCTATTTCTATTCAATATAGAAATCTTCCTTATAATTACTATTCTCCATACTCATATTACGGAGGTTACAATTACGGATTCTTTAATGGTTTTGATAATAATGATTCTTTTTTTAATAGATAAAAAAAATTGAGTGAAAGTTTATCAAATACTTATAATCTTTTCCAGAGTTAAATAATAAGTGAAGGGAAAATCTAATTTAAAAAATCTGCATTCTGATAAACAAATAAAAAAATCTACTTCAAATTTCATTTTAAATTCAATTATTTTTCTTCTTGCCGTAATTATTTTTTATATGTCGTATTCACTCTATTCAAATTTATCGGCAAAAAATTCAACTGATATTGAAATTAGAAAAAAATCGAATCCTTCGATAATTCAAGTGGAAGTATTGAATGGATGTGGAGTTTCCGGTGTAGCCGATACACTTACAGACTATTTACGAAATCATAATTTTGATGTTGTCCAAATCGGAAATTATATTTCATATGATGTTGAAAAATCAATTGTGGTAGATAGAACAGGTAACATGATAAATGCTTTTAAAGTTGCCGATACATTAGGCATTGATCATAAAAATGTAATTCAGCAAATGAATAATAATTACTTTTTAGATGTTTCATTAATTATTGGAAAAGATTTTAATAATTTAAAACCATATAAGTAAAAGGAAATATATTGAACTCACAACAATTAGCTACAAAAATAAGCGATCTTATTTTCAACAAAAAAGGTTATGATGTAAAAATTTTAGATCTTCAAAAGCTAACCACAATGTCTGACTTTTTTGTTATCTGCAGTGCGGATTCCGATACTCAAGTAAAAGCAATTTCAGATGAGATTGATAAAAGCTTGCGCGATGAAGGAATTAGAACTTGGCATAAGGAAGGTTACACTGGCCTCAATTGGGTTTTGCTGGATTACATTGATGTGGTTGTACATGTTTTTAAAAAAGAATACAGAGAATATTATAATTTGGAAAAATTATGGGGAGACGCTGTAATAACTGATATCAGTGATCCTGCTTTGAAACCCAAACCAGAACCTGAACTTAAAAAGAAACGTGGAAGACCTAGAAAGTTGCAGCCGAAATAATTATTTATTTTAATTTCACTCTAACGAATTTAGGAAATACTTTTGAAAGAATATTTACAATCAATATTTAATGCAACGGCAAAGAAGTTAGAATATTTAAAAGATCTTAATTTAGTTTTTGATATTCCCAAAATTGAATCTCATGGTGACCTATCTTCAAATGCAGCCATGCTGATTGCAAAAAAATTAAAACGAAAGCCTCGAGAAATTGCTGAAGAAATAATTTCCTCGTTGAATTATGATCCTTCGAATATCAAGAAAGTTGAAATTGCCGGACCTGGTTTTGTCAATTTTTTCTTTACTTCATCTTTCATAGCAAAAATTATTGAAGGCATTTTAAAAGAAGAAAATAATTATGGCCGTTCAAAAATATTTGATGGCAAAAAAGCTAATGTTGAATTTGTATCAGCAAACCCAACCGGGCCTTTAACAGTTGGGCATGGACGTAACGCTGTTTTTGGAGATACAATTGCAAACCTTTTAGAATGGGTTGGTTATTCAGTTGATCGAGAATATTATTTTAACAATGCCGGAAGGCAAATGCGGGTTCTTGGTGATTCGGTTAGGCTTAGATATCTGGAAATACTTGGAAACAAAATTGATTTTCCTGAAGATTATTATCAAGGCGAATATATCAAAGACATTGCTAAAAGTTTATATGATGAGTATGGTGATAAATTAGTTAATGAACCAGCCGAAGGTAAATTCAAAGAAAAGGCTGAGACAGAAATTTTTATAGATATTAAAAAATCTTTAGAAAAATTAAATATTATTCATAAAATATTTTTCAATGAAAATTCACTCTACGAAGAAGGAAAAATAAAAGAAACGATAGCTTCGTTTAAAGAAAAAGATTTGGTCTACGAAAAAGATGGAGCTACATGGTTAAAATTAATTGAGCTTGGAAATGAACAGGATAAAGTAATTGTTAAATCATCTGGCGAGCCTACATATCGGCTTCCTGATATTGCTTATCATGTTGTAAAATTTATACGCGGTTATGATTTGATGATTGATATTTTTGGCTCAGATCATAATGCAACTTATCCTGATGTTCTTGCCGGATTAAATGCTTTAGGTTATGATCCGGAAAAAGTAAAAGTTCTGATTCACCAATTTGTAACTATAATGGATGGTGGTGAAGTTGTAAAAATGTCAACGCGTAAAGCAAATTATATTACGCTCGATCAATTAGTTGACGAAGTTGGCGCTGATGTTGTCCGATACTTTTTCAATATGCGAAATATAACTACTCACATGAATTTTGATTTATCGCTTGCTAAAAAACAATCCGATGAGAACCCGGTTTTTTATTTACAATATGCTCATGCAAGAATTTGTTCAATCCTTAAAATGATTGAGAAAGAAGACCTTCATGCTTCATTTGAAAATTTGAATTTGCTTTCCACTAATGAAGAGCAGCAGCTATTAAAAAAGCTTCATCAATTTAAAGAAGAAATATTAATTAGTGCTGAACTTTTTGAAACTCACAGAATATGTACTTACTTAGAGGAACTTGCTGCACTATTCCACAAGTTTTACACTTTTTGTAGAATTTTAGGAACTGAAAAAAAATTAGCAGAAGCGAGAGTAGCACTTGCTATGGCTACAAAGATTGTTATTAAAAATGGATTATCAATCCTTGGTGTAAATGCACCTGAAAGAATGTAAGTTTTAAAAATCAATCTGCTATTGCTAAAGAAGCAGCATAAACATTTTTTACTCCATTATCTATCAAAACTTTTCCACATTCATTTATTGTTGCGCCCGTTGTAATTACATCATCAACCAGTAAAATATTTTTGCCGGTTATATTTGAAAACCTGTGGATCGAAAAAGCGCCATTAATATTTTCTTCTCTCTCTTTTTGATTTAACAAAGTTTGAGATTGAGTGAATCGTTTTCTTTTTATTGAATATACGTTTACCGGAATGTTAGTTTGTTTACCAATCCCTTTTGCAATATAAAATGATTGATTGTAACCACGTTCAGCTTTTTTCAAATGATGAAGCGGAATAGGAATTATAAAATCAATCTGCCAATCATTAAATAATATTTCGAAATTTTTACCAACTAATTTGCCAAGGAATTTTCCAATTAAGAATCTTTGATTATATTTTATCGCATGAATTATTGCTTGAAGCTCTTTATCTTTTTCGAAAAGGTAAAGAGATGTGAATCCAGATATAATTTTTTTCGATAAAAATTTCTTTTGATATTCGAGTTGAAGTCTTTCTTCATTTACTCTTTGGATTTTTCCCAAACATTCCGGGCAAATAATTCTTTCTTCAGTTGTAAGATTTTTGTTGCACGAAGGGCAAAATCGTGGAAGAAAAAAATCAAATATTTCGGTAAAAAGATACATATTATCCCCGCCTAATTTGTAAGTCTATTTTTTCAAACTATAAAAATTTTTTTCTAAATCATTCCCCATCTTTTTCTAAAAAACCATTCTGATGCAAATAATATTATTGCAATTATAAGCAGCCATTCGTTCGACCAAAGATTTATGTCGCTCACTTCAATTTTATTTTTTGACGATTTTTTATTCAGATCTTTTAATATCGGGAAAAGTTGTTTGTACTCTGAGTTATAAAAGAATTTTCCGGCGGTTTGATTTGCTAAAAGATTAAGATATTCATAATTCATTCTGGGTTTAATCATTTCAATATCTACTTCGCCAATGTTAAAGCTTCCGTTATCGCTGCCTAATTTATTATTATTTTGAATTGCTTCGCCGGAATAAGTATAATCTCCAACTTTATCTGATTGAAAAGTACCTTCATACAAACCATTTCCAACTGAATTTAAATTGATATCATTTGTTTCGTCCCCGGATTTAATTTTTACATTTACACTTGCATCAGAAACTGGATTATACGTTTGATCGTAAACTTGAGCATTAAATTCAACTTGCTCACCAAGAGAATAAAGTTTTTTAGAAGTCTTTATCGTTACCTGTTTTTGAGTCTCTTTCTTGTTAAGCCATTTCACACTGCTGATTATAAATCTATCAAACAAATCTAGATCTTTTGGAGCAGTTTCAAGTTTCCATCTCCAAATATCTTTAGCTAAAACCGCAATAGATTTTTTGTTACCAAGAATTCTGGATAAGATCAAAGGTTTGTTCATCGGGACATTATTAATTTTTTCTTTGGAAATTATTATACTCTCCGGTTTTGATTTCAAATCAACATTTGGCTGATAAACCGGGGGAAGATTATTCCAAGCACTAATCGGACTTGAAAAATTGTTTTGAAGCAGCGGATTGTCTTTTTGATCAGCAGTGATGTCCGGTAGAATTTCTAGATAATCATTGTTGATATTTCCAATTACAAAAGGCAATTCATTTTGAATGAGTTTTAATTTTGAAAAGTCAATCCCGCTTGAAAGAGTTATAAAATATGGTTTGTCTTTTTCAGAGATTTCCTTAATTACACTCTGCAGCAAATTCATCGGGGTTTCTTTTGATGGGAAGCCAACAAGGAAAAATATATTAGCGCTATCTATTAATTTTTGCTGATTATTTTTCTCAATAAATTTATCTGCTGCAATTTGAGTAATAGAATTTATAGTAAAATTAGCATCTGATCTCAAAGTGTTTTTAATGAAAGAAACATCCGAAGATGGACTTCCGGCAATTAACAAAATTTTTACTTTATTACTCAATACATTTAAATAAAATACTTTTCGGTTATTTGCGAGTGTAAATTCACCTGGAATATTTGAAACTACAACAGTTAGTTTTTTTTCTCCTCCCGTTTTGGGTGTATAAGTGAAATCAACATTTTGAATACCATCGGAACTCAGAATAATATTTTTATGATCAATTAAAACGTCATTTTCAAAAAATGAAACGGCAGCATTTTTGTTGCCGAATCCAGTATTCGTTATTGAAGCAACTATAGCGGTCGGTGTTTGTGCATAAATCATTTCATTGTACAATACATTTTTAACAGCGACATCATTTCGTGTAGTTGAATCGCCCACACCAATAGTAAAAATCGGTACGTTTAATTTTTCAGCTGAATGAAGCGGATCGGAACCTTCGGTAATTACTCCATCGCTTGCAATTACAATTGATGAAATGTTTTGGTCAATTTTGTTAACCGTAGAAAAAATCTTTGAAAAATTTGTACTACCTTCGGTGAAGTTTAGTTTATTTAAGCTATCGACATTTAAACCGGTAGTTTTAGTTCCGAATGTAAATAGTATCGAGTTATTTGCTAAATCATTTTGTCGAAGATCATTCACGAAATCTTTTATTGTCTGTGTGCGGTTTGCTCCATCATTAATTTGTATTGATCTTGAATTATCAAGAAATATAAGGTTAACAGGTTCAAGAACTTTTTTCTTGGATAAAGTTAAAATTGGTTCGAAGAAAACAAAAAGAAGTAAAATCAGAGCAATAGCTCTAAGAGCGGTGAGAAATATTTTTTTTGATGGATTTATTTTTGGGATTGTATATTTATAAACATAAAATGAATACGCAGCAAATAAAAACAAAAATAAAAAAAAATAAAATGGTGAGAAAGAAAAGTTGAGATTTATTTTTTCATAATTAAACATCTAAAAAATCATTTCTCCCTTCAAAACAGTAATTGCCTGGCCGGATATGAAAAGCTCGTTATCCTTTGGAGAGAAATGAACGCCAATTCTACCGCGCCTGCCAATTATGTCGCCTTGCTCGAATGAAAGATTAATCTCTTCATTTCCAATTTTAATAATGCCCAATTTATTTAAAACCAAAAGCAACGGACCATTTGCAGAACCGGTTACTGGGTCTTCGTCAATTCCATAAAAAGATCCAAAGAAACGGAGATGCGCGAAATTTTCTTTATCAAAAGTTTCTCTTGTAAATACAATCGTTCCTCCGGCATTATAAAACTTTTGAAGTCTTAAGAGTTCCTTATAGTTAGGTTTTAAGTTTTTTATTGCCGAAAGATTCTTAACGTAAATATATAAATATCCGTTTTCCAAAATTATAAAAGGAAATGATTTCTCAATATCGTTTCCAGAAAGTCCTAAAGCCTCAAGAAATTCATTTTTTTTGCCATTAAAAATTTCAGTCTTAAAAATTGGTATCTGCATGAAATATCGTTCATCTTTTATTTTACATTTTAAAATGCCGGAACGAGTATCAAAATTTATTTCAGATTTATTTTTCAAAAATTCATTTGAATTTAGAAAATGAAGAGAAGCAATCGTAGCATGTCCACATAGATCAACTTCAGTGCTTGGAGTAAACCATCTTAAATTATAATCAGCAATTGATGACTTACATAAAAAAGCTGTTTCGGCAAGATTCATTTCCCTGGCTATCAATTGCATTTCTTCGTCAGATAATCCATCGCCAAATGTAACTCCAGCGGAATTTCCTCGAAAAGGTCTATCAGAAAAAGCATCGATTTGTTGAATATTAATTTTCTTTCCCATTTAATAACCTTTCAATGTTCCAATTTTTCATTTTATCAAAAGTTTCATAATCCGTAAGATCAAAATGGATTGGAGAAACAGAAACATAATTTTTTTTAATCGCCACTTGATCAATATCTAATTCTGTATCAACTTCCATTAAGTTTCCTGTAAGCCAGTAATAATTTTTCCCATAAGGATCTGTCCGCTTTTCATAAATGTCATCCCATTTTGATTTCCCTTGCTTGGTCAAAACAATTCCAGATATTTTTTCTTCGGGAACATCGGGTATATTAACATTTAATAATGTTCCAAGAGGAATATCCTTTCCAACAATTTTGTTAGCTAAAAGATTAGAAACCTTGGCGGCAAATCTAAAATCTTTTGCAGCATGATTTGTAATTGAAACTGCCATTGATGGAACATCCATTATAGCCGCTTCCCTGGCTGCTGAAACCGTCCCGGAATAAATTATGTTGATGGCAGTATTTGATCCATGATTAATACCTGAAACAACCAAATCGGGAGGTACTTTCATAATATTTCTTATTCCTATTTTAACACAATCCGCAGGCGTGCCGCTTACAGCATAACCAAAAAAATCACCATTTTTAAAAGCTTCAGTTACACGCAATGGAATTTGCATGGTGATTGCATGACCTACTGCGCTTTGCTCCTGCAATGGAGCTACCACGGTTACATTTCCAATTTCACCTAAAGATTTTGTCAATGCAAAAATTCCCGGTGAATAAATACCATCATCATTTGTTACAAGAATATTCAAATCAATTGCCTTTTTATTTTCATTTTGATGCGCCAATATAACATTTAGCTTTTATACTCTCAATTGATAGAAAAAGTAGGAAAATGGGAAAATTATTTTTTATTTCCTTCCTAAAATTTCATTAAATTATATTAAGAATTTCAATAATAAAATAACTCAATATTAATGTTGATCCTTAAATCGCTCGTCTTTAAAAAAAATCCTGAAATTATTTTTGGCTTCAGTACAAAAGTTGGGGCAAATAGAGAAGCACCGTATTTTTTCAATGTTTCTAAGAGTGTTGGTGATGATAAGAAAATTGTAGATGAAAATCGGTTACTCTTTTTTAATTCACTCGGCATGGAGTTAAATAACATTGCTTTACAAAAACAAATTCATAGTGACAAAATTATTTATGTTACAAAAGGAGGAGTTTGCGGTGAAAGCGATGCTATGATTACCGATAAGATTAATCTTGGCCTTGCGATTAGCACAGCAGATTGCGCTGCAATCTTTTTATATGATAAGAAAAGAAAAATAATTGCAGCAGTTCACTCCGGCTGGCGGGGAACAAAGAAAAGGATTCTTCACAAAACATTACTAACACTTTCAAATGCATTTCAATCAAAACCGGAAAATATTTTGGCTTATATAGCTCCTTCTATAAATCAAAAAAATTATGAAGTTGGTGAAGAAGTTGCCAAACATTTTGAAAATAAATACTTAATTCCATCCGGTAAAAAATATTTACTTGATGTAGCTCAAACTAATTATGATATTTTAATTAACTTCGGTGTAAAAAGTTATAACATTCAAGCTTCATCACTTTGTTCATTTGAAATGAACCAACTTTTACATTCTTATAGACGAGATGGACAGCAATCCGGAAGAGCATTTGGAATAATTGCAATGAGAAACTGACAGCGGATCAAAATAAAAAAGTTAAAAAATTATTAGAAAATTTTACGAAGCATGATTTCTAATTCATCCTTTTCGCTTGGAAAGTATTAAATTACATAAACAGATTATAAAAAATTTTTATTTATATGGAAAACATTATTCGGATTAAAAAAGCTGTATTTTACGCTTATCATGGTGTTATGTCAGAAGAACAAAGTGTTGGCGGTAAGTTTGAAGCCGACGTTGATATTTACACAAACTTCAAAGAAGCTGCAAAAAAAGATAGTCTTAAACAAACTATTGACTATGACAAAGCTTATAAGTTTATGTATCAGCTTGCCCTTGATCAGAAATATTATTTGATTGAAACACTTGCAACAAAAATTGCTGACGGACTTTTAACCAAATTTTATCAAATAGACAAAGTTGCTGTTAGAATACGAAAAAACAATCCTCCTTTGGGTGGCGTTGTTGATTGTGTAGAAGTTGAAGTGGTAAAGTCAAAAGAAGATCTTAAAGGTTGATTAGTAAAATCATTTTATTTATTTCATTTAATTTTTCCCAGGTAGTTAAATTCAGAACTTTTCTTACATAGCATTAGGATCGAATAAAGGCGATAAGCTAAAGTTTTTACGCGATTCGATTTTTAGAATAAATGAAAATCAAAATTGTAATGTTGTAGTATCATCTTCAGTTTATGAAACAATTCCGTATGGTTATAAAGATCAAGAAAATTTTCTTAACGCAGTTATCAAAGCAGAAACTAATTTGACCTTAATTGAGCTTTTTGATTTTCTGAAATTTACTGAAAATAATTTAGGCAGAATTAAAAGAGCCAAATGGGGGCCAAGAGAAATTGATCTAGATTTATTATTTTTTAATGACATGAAATTTTCAAACGATAAAGTAACTATTCCTCATAAAGAAATTATTTATAGGGATTTTGTTCTTGTTCCGCTATCGGAAATAGCCGCTGATTTCGTCCATCCGACATTAAACAAAAAAATTTGTGATATTTGCTTAGAAAATTCTGAAAAATTCATCATTCAACAATTATCGGATAAAATTTTATAAAAAAGGAAGAATAAAATTGAACGAAAATTCTGAAGTAAAATATATTGCTGTTGAAGGCGTGATTGGTGCAGGTAAAACTTCTTTAGCACGCAAGCTTAAGGAAAAATTGAATGCTGAATTAATTCTTGAACAATTTGAAGTAAATCCGTTTCTAGAAAATTTTTATAGTGATAGAAAAAGATTTGCATTCCAGACACAAATGTTTTTCCTAATAAATAGATTCAAGCAGCAGCAGGAGCTTAATCAAGAAAATTTATTTACGGAATTTATTGTATGTGATTATCTGTTTGAAAAAGATAAAGTTTTTGCGTATTTAAATTTATCCGGGGAGGAGCTGAAACTTTATGAAACTTTATTCCCGCTTCTATCCCGAAATTTACGTAAACCTGATCTTGTTGTTTATCTTCAATCGAGCGTTGACAGATTGATGTTTAATATTAAACAGCGTAATCGAAAGATTGAAAGAAATTTGTCACTGAATTATATTGAAGAATTGAGCGAAGCATATAATCATTTTTTCTTTAGATATAATGAAAGCCCGCTGCTTATCGTTAATTCTTCAGAAATAGATTTTGTAAATAGTGATGACGATTTTGATGAATTATTTAAACAAATATTTAGAGACGATAGAGGATATACCGAATATTTTAAACCTGAATCGCGAAGGATAGAAGGATAATGCCAGAATTAATTTTTTGGATAGTAGTTATTTATATTTTGTTTAAAGGTGCAGGATTATTCCTTAGATATTTTATACCTGCATCAAGAGGGACTAACCAAACCGCAAAGAAAACTAAAACCGAATCGAAATATAAAGATGCTGAAGAGGTCGATTTTATAGAAATAAAGAATGATAAAAAGACTGATAAAGAAAATTCATAAATCGGATGGCTGATAATAATATTTTATCGAATTGTATATATGGATTTTTTAGAAAATTCTTTTCGGTTGCTGAAAATCCGAGCTTAGATATTGGGAAGCCGAAAAATATTCTTGTTGTTCGTCAGCATAATCAGCTTGGTGATTTACTTGCCGGAGTTTCCCTACTTAGAGCTATAAAAGAAACATATCCGGATTGCCATTTAACGCTCATCGTAAGCCCGTCAAATTACAGCGGAGTAATAAAAAATAGGTTTGTTGATGAGCTATTCGTATTTGACAAGAAGAAAATTTTCAATCCATCCTACATTATGAAGTTCATCAAAATTTTACAAAATCAATATGAAGTTTGTATTGTGCCGGTTACAGTTTCAATATCATTTACGAGTAATCTTATTTCTAGATTTTCAAATTCTAAAATTAGAATTGGTGCCAAATCCTTGGATGGTAATGAAAACAAAAGCGCATTTCTGTTCGATAGATTAGTAAAAATAGATTGGCGAAAACACCCGGATTCGAATGTAGCAGAAAGAAGTCTAGACATTGTGAGACCGTTTGGTATCAACACAAATAATTATCGATCCGATATTTATTTTGATAAAGATGATATCGAAACTGCAGAAAAATTTATAGCAAAAATAAATTCAAAAAGTAATTACTTGCTTATCGGATTTCATATCGGCGCAGGTAAGATTCCTAATCGATGGTCGCTAAAAAAGTATTTGAGTTTAATGGAAAAATTGAAAGAGAATTATCCTGTTAAATTTTATTTGACCGGAAGTAATTCTGATGCTGAGGAAATTGATTATATTAAGAAGAACGCAAAGTTTGAAACGGCGTCTTTCTTAAACAAAAAAATTACTGAAGTCGCAGCTTTGATTTCCAAGTCAGATTTATTTATTTCAAACGACACCGGAATTATGCATGTAGCTGGTTCAACTGAAACACCGCAGATATCTATTTTTGGCCCGACAAATCCGTTCAACTGGGCGCCAATTGGTGCAAATAAATTTTTTATTAGAAAATCAGAATTAATTGATGATGTAACTGTGGAAGATGTATATAAATTGTGTGAACAAATTTTAAATCAGAAACTTAAACGATTATAATTATAAGAAATTAATGTCGATACCAGCGCATGAAAAATATTTTGCAGCGATTGATATGGGAACGAATTCTTTTCATCTTATAATTGTTGAGAAGAAAAAAAATGGTTCATTCAAAATAGTTGACCGGGAAAGGAAAGTAATACGGCTTGGCTCAGATTCCAAAGATGATTTCAAATTTATTTCGCCTGAAGAATCTAAAAAAGCTTTAGATATTTTATTTGGATTTAAAAATCTATCCAACAAGTATAAAGCAAAAATTAGAGCCGTTGCTACTAGCGCTGTAAGAGAAGCACAAAATAAAAATGAATTTATTAAAACAGTTCTGAAAGAAACCGGTATAGTCGTTGAAATTATTGAAGGAAATCATGAAGCTAAATTGATTTTTCAAGGCGCAAAGGAAGCATTAAATCTTCACAATAAAAAAGTGTTGTGTATTGACATTGGAGGTGGAAGCACCGAAATTATTTTGGGCAATAATGGTGAACCAATTTTTGCTGAGAGTATAAAAATTGGCGCTGTGAGAATGAGTAAAAAATATTTTCCGGAGTATGCACTCTCCAATAAAGCATTAATCGAATGCGAAAAATTTATTGAACATCAGATTATTTCAAATAAAAATATTTCATTCAATAAAGATTTTGAAATTACTGTTGGTACTTCCGGTACGATCCAGTCAACGGCATCAATTATCCGCAGCAGATTAAAAGAAGAAAATAACAAATCGTTAAATGGATTTTCATTCAATGAAATCCAATTAAGAGAAATTACTCGTGAAATTTTAGAAGCTAAGAACCTTCAAGAAAGACAAAAAATTAAAGGCATAGATAAGAAACGTGCGGATATTCTACCTGCCGGTTTGATTATTTTGAATAAAATTTTTGATCTTTTTAATCTAAAAAATATTACAATTTCAGAATACGCTTTACGCGAAGGAGTAATATTGGAGATGATTGAAGAAGATGAAAAAGAAAGTGAAAAAATTTTCTAATTAAGCTTTCGAATAATATATAGCATTCAGTATATCTATATTCCTTTCAATATTCTAATTACGTATTTATATTTAATATTCAATCTTTTGGAAATTATGAACAACCTTAGAAATTTTTGTATTATAGCGCATATTGATCATGGTAAATCAACAATTGCGGATTGCTTACTTGAATGGACTGGAACGGTTTCAGAACGTGAAGCAAAGGCGCAAGTTCTTGATGATCTCGAACTTGAAAGAGAAAGAGGAATTACTATAAAATCACACGCCATTCAAATGAAATATAAAGCGAGTGATAATAATGATTATGTTTTAAATTTAATCGACACTCCCGGGCATGTGGATTTTTCATATGAAGTTTCAAGATCGTTGGCGGCTTGTGAAGGAGCGTTACTTGTTGTTGATGCAGCTCAAGGAGTTGAAGCACAAACGATAAGTAATCTTTATCTTGCAATTGACGCCGGACTAGAAATAATACCTGTTATAAATAAAATTGATTTACCAAGCGCTGAAGTCGAAAAAGTTAAGGGGCAAATTATTGATTTAATTGGCTGCGATCCAAATGAAATTTTACTTGCAAGCGCTAAATCAAAAATTGGAATTCATGAGATACTTGAAGCTGTCGTAAAAAAAATTCCGTCACCATCCGGAGATCCAAATGCGCCGCTGCAAGCATTAATTTTTGATTCAATATTTGATGCCTACCGCGGTGCAATTGCTTATATAAGAATTTTTAACGGAACTTTGAAAACAAATGACAAGATAAAATATTTTGTCGTTGATAAAGAAATAGAAGCTGAAGAAATTGGCGTACTCGGATTAAAAAAAATTAAGACTGACGAGCTTTCTGCCGGTAATGTTGGCTATCTAATTTCCGGAATTAAAGAAGTACATAATATCAAAGTTGGAGATACTGTAACTCATGCAAAAAATGGTGCGGATCAACCATTACCAGGTTATAAAGAAGTTAAACCAATGGTATACAGCGGTCTTTATCCTACTGATGCGGATGAATTTGAAGACTTGCGAGATGCACTTGAAAAATTTCGTTTGAATGATTCGGCTTTGATTTATCAACCGGAAACTTCTGCCGCTTTAGGTTTTGGTTTTAGATGCGGATTCCTCGGTCTTCTGCATATGGAGATTGTTCAAGAAAGACTTTTGCGGGAATATAACCAATCGATTATAACAACACTTCCGAATGTTGAGTATCATGTTCTAAATAAAAAAGGAGAGAAGATAGTTGTAGACAATCCTGCTGAAATGCCCACCATTGGAGATATTGAGAGCGTAGAGGAACCTTATGTAAAAGCCCAGATAGTTTGTCCGAGTGAATATGTCGGTAATATTATGAAGTTGGCGATGGACAAAAGAGGCGTTTATAAAAATACAACTTATCTCGATCCAACAAGAGCTGATCTTCAATTTGAATTTCCACTTTCAGAAATCATTTTTGATTTTTATGATAAGCTTAAATCCATGTCTCGCGGTTATGCTTCTTTTGATTATGAATATATCGGTTATAAAGAATCGGATTTGGTGAAGCTCGATATTTTACTTAACAGTGAGCCAGTTGATGCACTTTCCATGATCGTTCATAAATCCAAATCTTATGATTGGGGAAGAAAAGTTTGTGCGAAATTAAAAGATTTAATTCCGCGGCAAATGTTTGAAATTGATATTCAAGCTGCTATCGGTACAAAAGTGATTTCAAAATCGGTTGTGAAAGCTCTTCGCAAAAATGTTTTGGCTAAATGTTACGGCGGTGATATAACAAGAAAAAGAAAACTTCTTGAAAAACAAAAAGAAGGCAAGAAAAGAATGAAACAAGTTGGTAATGTTGAAATTCCCCAAGAAGCATTTTTAGCAGTCCTTCAAATTGAAGATTAATCTAGGATGATATTTTGACTATTCAAGACAACGATGATAAAATCATAACCGGTGTCACTGAAAATCAAAACTCGTCAATCTTTTATCAATTAAGAAAAAGACATTTCATTAGATATATTTTAATTGCTCTCTTCGCTGCAATTATTTTAAAAACCTTTTTTATTGAAGCTGATACCATACCGACTGAATCGATGGAAAATACTTTATTGGCCGGCGATTTTATAATTGTAAATAAAGTGTCTTACGCTTTTTCTACACCAAGATTTATTCCGTTAACAAATATTGAAATTCCTTCATTGGAAATATTTAAAACCGGTACGCCGAAAATAAATGATGTTGTAGTATTTCATTTCCCAGGATACATGGATGAGATTGAACCAGATGAAAATATAGATTTTATAAAAAGGATAATTGGCTGCCCAGGCGATTCACTTCAAATTAAAAATAAAGTGGTGTTTATTAATAATGAAAAAATTTCATCACCTTCTACAGCAATAATTTCAAAAACATCATTTCAAAAAAAAGGAGTTCGTGACCCCAGAATTTTCCCTTCAGGATTTGATTGGAACAGTGATAATTATGGTCCAATCGTTATTCCCAAAAAAGGAATGACAATTGAAATCAATCCCAAAAATATTAACATATGGGAACTTGCAATTGATAGAGAACTTGGAGGTCTGGCAGTAAGTGTTGAAGGAACTGTAATTACAATTTTTGGAAGACCTGTGAGAAGTTATACTTTTAAAAGAAATTATTTTTTTGTGATGGGAGATTATCGCGACGATAGTATGGATAGTCGTTATTGGGGATTTTTGCCTGAGGATAATATTATTGGAAAAGCTGAATTGATTTATTGGTCATGGAATGTTTCAAATTCGTTTACACTCAAAAATTTTTTTAACTCTGTTAGATGGAACCGCATCCTTAAAATTATTCATTAGAACACACCGATCTAGTTTTACTTTTTAGTTTCAAAGTGAAAATAATATATTATCATTCGTAAATAAATTTTCTTTTATCGATACAAAGCCAGTAAAGATTTGAATTATGAAAAAAATTATCTTGTTTATTCTTTTAGTTGCACCTTTCGCATTTTCTCAAAACAAGTATCTAATTTATTTAAAGGATAAAGGAATAAGTCCAACTAATGCTTTAAACAAAAGCGATGCGTTATATAAAGAAGCGTTAAGTCAATTATCTGCAAAAGCAATTGAACGGAGAGAAAAGGTAATGCCTGCTAATCAAATCATAACTTACGAAGATATTCCAATAAAAAAAGATTATATAACTCAATTAGAAAATTTGGGAATAAAGATTGAAAATAAATTGAATTGGTTCAACGCAGTTTCGGCTTATTTGACGGATGCTCAAATAAATAAAATTAATGAATTACCTTTTGTTAAAGAAATTGATCCTGTAAGAATTTTAAAATATAATCCCGAAAATATAGTAGAAAAGCAGCAACTTAATAAAATTGAAAGCTATACTTCACAAGCGGATTATGGTCTTTCATATGGTCAGCTAAAATTATCAGATATTCCGATCGTTCACTCAAAAGGAATTAACGGTCAAGGTGTAATTATCGGAATTTTAGATAATGGATTTCATTGGAGAGATCATGAGTCCTTAATTAATAAAAAAGTAATTGGAGAATATAATTTTGTTTTTCATGATTCTTCAACAGAACCCCAACCTGGAGATTCACCGGAATCCGGATTACACGGGACCTATGTATTTTCTATTTTAGGAGGATTCAAAGATAGCTCAATGATTGGTGCAGCATATAATGCAAGTTTTATTCTTGCAAAAACTGAGGATGATAGAAGCGAATCGCACATCGAAGAGGACAATTATGCGGCAGCTCTTGAATGGATGGAAGGTTTGGGCGTTGATATTACAACAAGCTCTTTAGGATATAATATTTTTGATGACACAACTTACTCCTATACTTATAAAGATATGGATGGCAAGACGACAATCTGTGCTAAAGCTGTTGAACTTGCTTTCCAACGCGGTGTTTTAACTTTTACTGCTGCCGGCAATGAAGGAAATACTTCATGGCGCTATGTCGATACTCCTGCAGACGGACTCCATATAATTGCTGTTGGTGCGGTTGATGCAAATAATAATGTTGCTGCTTTTAGTTCACGCGGCCCAACTTATGACGGAAGAATTAAGCCTGACTTAGTAGCTCAAGGTGTTGATGTTTATGGAGCTGCTGTGGTTGATGGGTTTAGTTCTTACGGATATAATAGCGGTACTTCAGCGGCAACGCCAATTGCAAGCGGATGCGGAGCTTTGCTTTTATCAGTATATCCATATTTAACAAACGTTCAAGCTAGAAATATTTTGCTTGAGACTGCGGATAATTATTCAACTCCAAACAATGATCGCGGTTATGGATTGATTTCCGCCGAAAAAGCAATTGAATATCCAAATCTTTCCGATTCTTCAAATAATTTTAAAATTAATAAAATATTTTTCTCGCAAAGTAGAATTCAAAAAGGTTCTGCGGAAATTCATTATTCTAACACCGATTCCGATTTTATTTCTTCTAATTTTTCTTATGATGGATCGTTAAAATATAATTTTACTTTACCTCAAATGTCTAACGGCCAATTTGTTAATTTCTATTTTACATATACAGATACACTTGGAAATAATTTTAGAGAACCATCATCTGAATTTTATTCTTTCAAGTATGGCCAGCTAGATATTACAACCGGTTCACCGCAAAAAAGCATAACTATTAATAATGTTCTAAGTAATAATTATCCAAATCCGTTTTCAACTTCGACAAATATTTCTTTTGTTTCTCAAGGTAATGAAATAGCAAGACTAATAGTGGTGGATGCAATTGGGCAGACTGTGAAAATTTTATTCAATGGAGTGGCAGTTTCTGGAATTAATACAGTAACTTGGAACGGGAAATCTGATAGAGGAATTAAGTGCGCAAGCGGAGTTTATTATTATATACTAACACTCGGCGGAAAAAATTATGGAAATAAAATGGTTCTTCTTAAATGATTTGCAAAAATTAGAGATATGATTGTTCGGTTATAAAAAATTAAAAACAAAGTTAAGGGTTTTCAATGGACAACATTTTGTATCCTTCTCAAAAAAAATATCTAGAAAAATTTCTGATAAATGATGATCCGCTTATTTCCGATATGGAAATATTCGCAAAGAAAAATAAAGTTCCGATTTTAAAAAAAGATTCCGCACAGCTTCTTGAATTACTTATAAGAATTATAGAACCAAAATATGTTCTTGAACTCGGGACAGCAATTGCTTACTCATCTATTACTTACTCATCTATTAGAATTGCCCGGAACCTAAATGAAAAATCTATTGTTTACACAATAGAAAAAAGTAAAGATAATTTGTCAATCGCAAAAGAGAATATTAAAAAGTCCGGTTTGGAAGAAAAAATAAATTTGATATTCGGCAATGCACTTGAAGTTTTACCAAAACTTGATAAAAAATTTGATTTAATATTTCTTGATGCAGATAAGCTTGATTACAAGCAACTATTTGATTATTCGATGCCGCTTCTTAAAAAAGGTGGAGTAGTTTTTGTAGATAATCTATTATGGCATGGATTAGCAGCATCAGCACGTGTTCCGAATGATCAGAAACTTTCGACCAAGATAATAAGAGAATTTAATGAAATGTTTACTTCCCAAACAAATCTAAAAACAACCATCCTACCAGTTGGTGATGGAATAGGAATAGGAATAAAAATTTAAGTGAATCTAAAATGGATGAATTTGTAAATAGAGCTTCGGCGGAATTTATTGATCAAGTTGAAAAATTTTCTAAATCAAAATTAAAAAGAAAAGCCGAGCTTCTGCGGATTTATGAAGAGGTTTTAAAAAACAAAACTGAAAATGCTTTTGATGATTTAATTTTTACTGCAAAATATGTTAATGGTTTACTGCGTATTGTTCAAAAAGAAAGTACGAATGCGGAAATATCAAATCTTAATGAAATTAAAAAAGATTTTTCGGATAATATGAATAAAATAGTTCAGCAAATAAAAACCATTATCTCTAATGCTGATGAACAGTTCAAATTGCACTTTGAAGAAGTCTATTTTGAATTATCCCAGCAAAGCTTTTTAAATTTAACCGAACTTCTATCGGATTTAGAATGGGCAAAAATGTATTCTAATGAAATCAAAAGAAAACATAATTGATTGCAAGACTCGTTACCGGTGTAACGAGTCCCGCCTACCTAAATTACGGTCTAGCTATCCATCTTTGAACTGCCGAAAGTAAACTAGTCATTGCAGTAATTAATGGCTGATGCTGAGTTTCATCAATGTCCGTTAGAATTTCCTTATGTATATCTACATAAGCAGAATTTAACAGCTGAACAATTTGAGAGCCTTTGGCCGAAAGAGAAACACGCATATTTCTTCTATCTGCGTTATCAATTTCTCTTATGATATAATCTTTTGCCACTAAGCCGTCAATTATTCTAGTAAGTCGGCTTGGACTAAGATTCATTCTCTCAGCAATTTTTTTGTTATTTAGACATTCGTCAGTTCCAAATAAACGTAAACACCTGAACTCAGCTTGTGTGAGTCCATGTTGTTCGGCAAGCCTGCTTTCTTTTTCCTGACAACTTGCAAGCAGACTGAAAGTTAGGTCAGCGAGCTTTCCCGCATTGTGGTTTATTTCATCTTTTGTTGACATTTTACATCAAAAATTGTTGCGTATGTTAAATTTCGTCAATGTTTGTATTTTTAGCAAGGTAAATAATAAATAATTTAATACAAATTTTTACAAAAATTGTACAGTGTTATTTATTGATATTTCAATTTTCCCCTTTGTTGCCTCAATTAATTCTGAAGTAAATGAATCTTTTTCGTTTGCATTTATGAAACAAACAAAATTAACTGTTGAATCGTATTTTGTTTCGATGATTTTGCCGTCATGATTTGTTAATGTTTTGTGGAGAAGATTGAGATAATTGAAGTCGAAATTCAATGTAACAATCGAGTAAGGTTTTTGAATAATGAATTCAGAAACTTCTAAAGCTTGAAAAGCAGAAGTATAATAAGCCTTTCCTAACGGCCCGACGCCAAGCTTTGTTCCGCCAAAATATCTAGTTACAATGACCAAACAATTTACCAAATTGAAATGTTCGATGGCATTTAAAATTCTTTTTCCTGCTGTTCCGTTCGGCTCGCCGTCGTCAGAATATTTGTAACCCAAGTTCAAAAGTTTATAAGCAAAACAATGATGAGTTGCATCAAAAAATTTTTTCTTAATCTTTTCTAGAATTAATATTGCATCATTGTCGGAAGAAACAAAATAAGATTCTGCAATAAATAGCGAACCTTTTTCTTTAAATTTTATTTCCGCCGTTTTTTTTATGGTTTTTATTTCTTTGATTTCACTCATTTACAGTAAAAGTATCAATTTTTATAAAGAAAAGTATTATGATACATCTCAAATTAAATTGATTTTCTAACTCATGATACCTAATATAATATTTTAAATTTTCAAAATTTGGTTAGCAGTGTTAGAAGAAACTATTATAATAAAAGGCGCTCGCGAGCATAACCTTAAAAATATTGATTTAGAAATTCCAAGAGATTCTTTTACAGTTATTACAGGTCTTTCAGGATCCGGAAAATCTTCATTAGCATTTGATACAATTTATGCCGAAGGGCAAAGAAGATACATTGAATCACTTTCCGCATACGCGCGGCAATTTTTAGACATGCTGGAAAAACCCGACGTCGATCTTATCGAAGGATTAAGTCCGGCAATTTCAATTGAACAGAAATCAACTTCGGGAAACCCGAGATCAACTGTTGGGACTGTTACCGAAATTTATGATTACTTAAGACTTCTTTATGCAAGACTTGGCACTCCGCATTGCTATAATTGCGGCAAGCCAGTTACAAGGCAATCATCTTCACAAATTATTGATTCTATTTTAACATCGTTAAACAATAAAAAAGTTTTTGTACTCGCACCGGTTGTCCGTGGAAGAAAAGGTCATTATCGTGAATTGTTTGAAGAAATACTTTCGGATGGATTTTTGAAAGTAAGAGTTGATAATGAATTCTACGAGATTACAAAAAATTTCCAGGTTGACAGATATAAAATTCATAATATTGAAATTGTTGTTGATAAACTGACAGTGAATGAAAATTCAAGAAATAGATTAACTGAATCAATTGAAGTTGGATTAAATTATGGAAACGGGATTGTAATTGTAAATGATAATTCACAAGATCATATTTTTAGCAGGCATTTAGCTTGTTTAGATTGCGGAATTAGTTATCGGGAATTAGCTCCAAATTCTTTTTCGTTTAATTCACCTTACGGTTCTTGTCCTGACTGCGAAGGTTTAGGTGAAAAAAAAGAGCTTGACATAAATTTGATTATTCCTGATTGGAACAAATCGATTAATGATGAAGCTTTATCACCGCTTGGTAAGCCTCGTTCAGTTTGGTTTTTTAATCAATTAAGTTCTGTGAGTGAGAAGTACGGATTTAATTTCGATACCAAGCTAAAAGATTTATCTGAAGATCAAAAAGAAATTCTTCTTTACGGCAGTAAAGATAAAATTGCATTCTCTTATTCTTACGGCAGCGGAAAGCCTGTCACTTATTTTCATAGATTTTCCGGTTTGATAAATTATTTGAAAAATTATTACAACACTACATCATCGAATAACATTCGTGAATGGGTTGAATCTTATATGAACACGGTTCCTTGCCAAACTTGTAAAGGAGGAAGACTAAAGCAAGAATCATTAGCAGTCAAGTTCCAAGGATTAAATATTAGCGAGGTGACCAATTTTTCTATAAAAAAATGCGAGGAGTTTTTTAAAGATTTACATATTACCGGAAGAAATTCAATCATAGCAAAACCAATATTAAAAGAAATAACTGAGCGGCTTAGATTTATGCTTAATGTCGGATTGGATTATTTAACACTTAATCGTTCAGCAAGAACTTTATCCGGCGGCGAATCTCAGCGAATTAGATTAGCTACTCAAATTGGATCGCAGCTTGCCGGTGTTCTTTATGTATTGGATGAACCAAGCATAGGACTTCATCAAAGCGATAATATCAAACTTATTAACTCATTAAAAAATTTAAGAGACTTAGGAAATACAGTTATTGTTGTTGAACATGACCGCGAAACAATTGAAAGCTCTGATTATATGATTGACCTTGGTCCGGGCGCCGGCGAACATGGCGGGGAAGTTTGTCTTGCCGGTGAAACAATGAAACTAGTTGAATCTCAAAACGGAATTAATTCATTAACGTTATCTTATCTTACAAATAAAAAAGAAATTGTTGTCCCTCAGGAAAGAAGAAAAGGGAACGGAAAATATTTAATCTTAAAAGGCGCAAGAGGCCATAACCTTCAGAATGTAACTTTAAAAATTCCTCTTGGCACTTTTACTTTAATTACCGGCGTTAGCGGTTCCGGAAAATCATCTTTAATGAATGAAACGCTTGTTAAAATTTTAATGAATAAAATTTACAACTCAAAAACAGTTTCTTTGCCTTATGATACTATTGAAGGTTTAGAACAGATCGATAAAATTATAGAAATCGATCAATCGCCAATTGGAAGAACTCCAAGATCAAACCCGGCGACATATACTGGTCTGTTTACATTTATCAGAGATTTATTTTCGCAGCTTCCGGAATCTAAAATGCGGGGATACAGCACTGGAAGATTTAGTTTCAATGTTGCTGGTGGAAGATGCGAAGAATGCGGCGGCGACGGGTTGAAAAAAATTGAAATGAATTTTTTACCTGATGTGTACGTTGAATGCGAATCTTGCCGCGGGAAAAGATATAATCGTGAAACTCTTGAAGTTTTGTATAAAACTAAATCAATTGCTGATGTGCTTGAGATGCGAGTAAGCGAAGCTTTAGAATTTTTTGAAGACCTGCCAAGGATTAAAAGAAAAATAAAAGCTATTAATGATGTCGGACTTGGTTACATAAAATTAGGCCAGCAGGCAACAACGCTTTCAGGCGGCGAGGCTCAGCGCGTAAAGCTTGCAACTGAATTAAGCAAGGTGAGCACAGGTAAAACACTTTACATTCTTGATGAACCAACCACGGGTCTTCATTTTGAAGATGTAAATATTCTTCTTGGAGTATTAAGCAAACTCGTAGAAAAGGGAAATACTGTTGTTGTTGTTGAACATAATTTGGATGTTATTAAAACTGCAGATTGGGTTATCGATCTAGGCCCTGGCGGCGGAGATGATGGCGGAAAAATTATTGCCGAAGGAACTCCGGAATCCATAATAAAAAATAAAAAAAGTATAACCGGGGTATATCTTAAAAAAGAGTTAAGATTAAAAAATTAATTTGCGAGTAACTTATTCTTTTATGATTTTCAAATTAATAATTTATGAGTAACTACTTTGGAAATAAAAAAATATCTTTCCAGAATTGGAATTAATTCTCAGCAAAACCCAAATCTTCAAACCTTGATCGCATTACATAAATCTCATATTCTTAATGTGCCATTTGAAAATTTAGATATTCATCTTGGAAGAGAGATCATTCTTGATTTCGAAAAGTTTTACACAAAAATTGTAATCAACAATCGAGGCGGTTTTTGTTATGAACTTAATGGATCTTTTTTTAGTCTGCTTACTAATCTTGGATACAATGGAAAAATGATTTCCGCGCGAGTTGCGAATAGTAAAGGAGATTTCGGTAAAGAATTTGACCATATGGCAATTATAGTAAAACTTGATGATGAATGGCTAGTCGATGTTGGCTTTGGTGACTCATTCATCGAACCATTGAAGATTGAGCTTGAGCTGACTCAGAAGCAATACGGAAGGACTTATAAAATTATTAAGCACGATGAAGATTATTTTAAGCTGATGAGATCGTTAGATGGAAACAAATTTGAGGACCAATATATTTTTACATTGAAGGAAAGAGCGTTGAACGATTTCAACGAGATGTGCATTTATAATCAAACATCACCGCAGACGAGCTTTACGCAGAAACGTATTTGCACAATGGCGACCGAAGATGGCAGAGTAACATTAAGCGATCTTAAATTAATCATCAATAAAGACGGTGTTAAAACTGAAACTCAATTAAAAGATGAAGAAGAGTTTAATTTGAATTTACGGAAGTATTTTAAAATATATTTGTGAATTATTTCGCCATTTAAGGTATGGGAATAATGTATAACTTGAACCTATTCTTTTCTATTTCTTCCACATTACACCGAAGGTGTTAGGTAAACCAGGCCGGGGCAGCACCCCGGCTATAAATAACAAATCTTAAATTGAACTCTGAAAGAGTGAGATAACATTAATCCCAAACATATCTTTCATCATATTCAATTTGATATGCTTGTAAAAATAATCGGAATTCATCTTGAAAACTTTTCTTGCTATGATGAATCTCTTGATTTAATATATATTTTTCCAAACGATTTGTTTCCGATTTGCCTACGGAAAACGCTCCATATCCATTCTGCCATTCAAACTTTGCGAGCATTCTTCCTTTTGTTTTTATCCATTTCGATGAGCTTCGTTTAATATCTCCGACTACCTTTGCAATGGAATAATTTCGTGAAAGTTTACAAAGTATATGAACATGATCAGTACTTCCGCCGACAAGAATAACCTGGCTGTTAAGATTATTTATTGTTCCGCCGAGATATGCATGCATTTCGTTACGAATATTAATGTCCGAAAGGAAAGGGTAACGATTCTTTGTAGAAAATATTACATGCACTAAAACATTTGCAAGTGATTGAGGCATAAAATTCTTCTCACTTTTATATTACTCTTACAGAGTAAAATATTATTTGAGGTGTTTCTTTTATCCGTGGGTGTTACCCACGGCTTATTTATTCTTCCACTTCGAGGAATAAATTCATATTTCATTTTATTTGTCCGACTCCGAAGGAGTCATATAAATCAGGCCGGGGTAACACCCCGGTAAAAAAATTTATTTAACTCTTACAGAGTAAAATGTGTTTGTGTTTTGTCTTTTTACCAGGGGTTTTACCCCTGGCTTATTTATTTTTCCTCTTCGAGGAAATATTTTTGATTAATATTTCAAATTATATTTTCTGCACTACACCGAAGGTGTTAAGTAATCTAGGCCGGGGTAACACCCCGGCGTATAAATAGCAAATCTTTTACCAAACTCTGAAAGAGTGAGATAATAAAATCTCTTTTTTTACAATCCACAGCGGCGGAATTTTTGCATTGGGATAATATTATCCTCTTGAGTTTCTACTTATTAAAGATGTAGTTGAGTTTTTACATTTAGGCTATATTTTCGCTTTGAGTTTTTCTTTGTTTCTATTAACCCATTCCCAAGCCCATTCTTCTATCATAATTTCTTGTTTTGGCAATGTACCATCATATTTTAGACAACGCAAGACTCCGTTTCTCATAAGAACCTTAGCGAGAGAATCATATTTTAATTTTATAACCTTACTATTTTCGTCAAGAAAAATCATCAATATAGCAGCTTCTGCCGAAGAAAGATTTTCCATTATGCCATTGTTGGTCCCAGTTAATTGGTTATCAACATCTACAGATTCATTTTTTAATTCTTGTTTGCCATAATCTACCTTACTAATGAAGAATATCTTATTATAAAGCAATGAAAATACTAATGATAATATTATCATCACCCATATAGTTAATTGCCATTTATAAGGTACTCTTGACAAAATCCAATTATAATCGGAATCATCTAACCATGAAAGAGCATTTGACAATAATAATATTAGCAGTGATAATAGAAAGCCTAACCATAGAATTCCTTTGTTTTTTTTTGAATCGTTCATTTTTAGATAATTTTTAATTTATGATTAAGTATATAACGGTGTATCTTTTCACCCGTCCACCCAGAACAGTGATACCGAACTGAAAAGACACTGCCAAAAATTTTTAACTATTTTATATAGTAGAACATCTTTACTATCAACGCCTACCTTTTTTACCAAATCCAAGAACTTAACCACCGCCGCTATGAAAACACGGTCGGGTGCAAAAGTTGGTTATGTTTTTGTATTTAGACTTTTTGATTCACCTTCTGGCGGTAACCTTTTCCTTATTTCTTCAACAACCTTCTTATTTGATTTATAATCTTTTTTCCAAAGTATAAATAAAAAGATGGAAGATATAAAACCAATTATGGCTATAACCTCGAAAGTCATATATACTCTATCTGATTCAATTTTTGTTGTCAAAATGGATATCAAAAAAGATGCAGCTAAAGTAAATAAACCTATTGCAAAATTAAGATAAATTGTATTTGGAGAACCTTGAGCTAGAATGTTAAGTTCAGTTTCAGATATCTCGTGAATTGTAAGAGTTTTAACTCTACCTTTTCTTATTTCAGGAAGAAATTGACCTTCTGCTATTGTGTTTTTATTCTGGCTCATTGACCACCTCTAAAAGTTCTAACTGAAGCATTAACTGTCCCCGCATAACCTCCAAGGTCAATTACTAAATGCCAATGACCAGAATGGGGTGGTGATAACCTAACTGGATTTGTTGTAGCACGACCACCATAATATGTATGTTGTTGCCCAGACTTATACTTTGAATAATTAATATCATCTAACAGACGAACATTTGCTTGTTTGTCAAGAGTTACCTCAACAATCTCATTGGGAGAGAGATTCAAATCATAATGCAGAAAATTCATTTTCTACCTTCAATTTATTTTAAAAACTTAACCGTTAATAGAATAGACCAAACTACATTTCATTCATCTTGTCAACACGATTTACTTTCCTGCTAACACTCCAATCAAACATCAGCTTAATCTCCATGATTTATTTATTTAAATATTTCAATAATATTTCCAATTCATAGAGATGACATCTTTTAAAAAGATGTCATCTCTTTATAACTTACTACTTCACCGGCTGTTCCGGTGCGGGCGGCGTTACTTCTTCCACCGGCTCGCCGGGACGCGATACGTACACAACTCCATATATTCTCGCTTCTCTGCGCATTGCTGCGGAGGAAAGTTTACGGTAATAGAATTCTACTTCATCCCATACGTCTTTTATCAGCTCATCCGCCTGCGCACGGATATCATCAACATCTTTCTGCTCTTTTGAGTATGTACTTTTTTTATCTGTCTGGTCTTTTAGCTTGGCTGCAAAATCATTATATGCAGCTTCAACCTGGTCTTTTGAAGGATTGGACATTGGCGCGCCGCCTGCATTAACACGCTCTGCTTCGCCAGTAATTATATTTTCTGCATTGCGGCGAATGTCATCCGCGTTATTTAATAAAGGCACTGTTTCCTGGCTAACATCCAGCTTGTAAAAAGCCCTCTCGCTCGCTTTGTGTTCGTCGCGGTCAACACCAAGATTGAACACCTGGTAAAAATGCGAAACATATGTTTTGCATTTGCCCTCGGCGGCAGCCCTTACCGTTGTAGCTTCCGATTGAGCCGAAAGCGCATTGCCTCTTTCCTTTATCTCTTTCTTAAATATTGGATAAAATACTTTTACTTTATCGCCGTTAGCCTGCGAAAAAGCCAACTCACTTGCCGGCTTGGCATCGGCTAAGCCGTAGATTATTTGCAGAGCATCTTCTTTCCCTGCATCAGATTTTGGAAGTTCCCTGTATGGCATTTAAGCCTCCTTTATTTTATTTGAGAAAGTAGTTTTAAAGCACCGAAAACCTATAAAACAAGCTGAAATTGCACTTTTTTAATTGCGGAAGGCGATGTTTTTTTCATAAATCATATCCTTCCGCACTATGAAAACCATGACTTATATATACCCCATAACCTTCCGTATATGGAAGATAATGGTTTGTTTGTAAGGCATAGTTTTCTGCATTTGGAAAACAGCAGCCTGGCTGCAAACCATAGCCTTCCAAACATGAAAGACTACCACTTGCATATAAACTTTACTCTTCTGCATACGGAAATAGCAAGTTTACATTCAAATTGCTTACTGCTTCAATTAAGCTATGGCACTTGCTTCCGTACTTAGCATCGTTGCAAAACATGAACATCAATTCTGTTAATAAAAAATCAGTTGTAATTAATTCAAAGAACATTTCAATTGCATGCACACTTGCGGCAATTAATAACAATACCGGTTTACCCGGTTATAAGAATTTTTTTTCTAAAGTATTTTTTTGTTTTGATTAAATTTTGGAAAGGATCATCTGTAGAAAAGATGATTCTAAAGGCCTGGTCTCCCGTTAACTGTATGGGGGTGAAAAATTTAAATGCACTGTTTATATTAAATTCAGTAATTGATCGGGCATTAAATATATTCAATGTGTTTCCGCCTCTTAATAAAAGAGTCTTATGGTTATTAAATAAAGGAGCTAAAATAATTCTCAAATACCGCCCTTTAATTCAATATAAGAAAGCCATATTAAGTGAAAATCTGTCCGGGATTGTGTCCCTTTTATTTTTGGCTGCATGAAATTAAAAAATACTGTTCAACATGTCAAGAAGAATTTATGATTTTTTAATTTCCCACTCTTCAGGGGAAAAAGTATTTGGAAAAATATTTCTAGCTTCTTTTAGCAACCGCGAGTATTCTTCCTTTGAATGATACCTTTCAGAAATGTGGAATAAGATTAACTTCTTTCCATTTGAATCCCTTGCTAAAGTGGCTGCTTGTTCAGTTGTGAGGTGATAATTTTTTTTAGCTAAAGCAGCATCGTCTTTTGAATACTGACTTTCACAAATTATTGTTTTGCAGTCCTTTATTAATTTTTTTGCTTTGGATACAGAGGTTCTGTCGTATATAAAATCAGTGAGATAAGCAATGCTGTCGCTTTCGTGTTCTATGAGTAATAGCTTTCTTAGTTCCTTTAAAGTATAAACCTTCCCATCAATATTTATTTTTTTTCTTCCATCAATGGAAAGTTTCTTGACTGCGTCAAGCCAGGCTCCGGGATTAAAATTGTTTTGAACGAGCAATGTCTTATCGATATTAAACCATTTTTTTTCTGTTACTTTGTAAGCAGCAGATGGAATAATATGATTGAGCAAGACCATTTCAACTTTAAAATGTTTATTATCAATAATAGTTTTTTTAAACTGAGTTTTCTTAACACGGCGTTTCTTAGAGAATCCTTCCGATGTTAAAAATTTTGAAGTGATAAATGAATTTTTTGTAATATCAGAGACAAACCATTCACCGGATACTCCATCTACTAAATTCCATGTGTAGCCAAGCATATGATGATGAATTATGTCCGCAGTATTTTGCGGACCATAAATATTAACTTGCTTATTCCTATCATAATTTCTTCTAAAAAAATAATCAAATCCGGCTGCATGATCGAGATGAAGATGGGAGAAGAATAAAAAATCGATAGAGCTAACATCGGAAGGTTTTAGATCCGAAAAAATATTTTCACCGCAATCGAATAACAACTTATACATTTTTGTACCGGCATTTATCCAAACCATAAGCGCATTGTCTTTGCCGGGTTTGCCAAGAATTTGATACCGGATGCTCATAGAAAATTATATTATATAAATTGTAATTATTAAATTATTGATAATAAATTAAAAATTATAGCTATCATTAAAAAATGAATAGAAAATTATAAACAAAAAATTATGAGTAAAAAAATAAATACAGCATTAGTCGGTTTTGGGATGTCCGGAGAATATTTTCATGCGCCGTTTCTTGATGCCAATCCAAATTTTAATTTGATGAAAATAGTTGAACGGCATAGCAGCCGGTCAAAGCAGCTTTATCCTTATGTTGAAGTAGTAAAAAATTTTGATGAAATATTAAATGATGAAGAAATTGATCTGGTTATAATTAACACTCCAAATCATCTTCATTATCAAATGGCGAAAGAAGCAATGCTTGCAGGTAAACATGTAATAATAGAAAAGCCATTTACCGTAACGTCTGATGAAGCGAAGGAATTGATTGGAATTGCGGCGGGGAAAAATAAAATATTAACTGCTTTCCAGAACCGTCGCTGGGATGGAGATTTTTTAACGGTACAAAAAATAATTAAAGATAAGCTTCTTGGCGAATTAGCTGAATATGAATCCCATTTTGACAGGTTCAGAAATTTCATCAAACCAAATACCTGGAAAGAAGAAACTTTGCCGGGAACCGGATTGCTGTATGATATTGGCCCTCATCTGATTGATCAAGCTGTTTGTTTATTTGGAAAGCCCAATTCTGTTTTTGCTGATCTAAGAACACAAAGGCCAAATGGAAAAATAATAGACAGCTTCGAATTGATTTTAGATTACGGCAAATTAAAAGTTACCTTGAAAAGCAACTTCCTTTCCAAAATTCCTTTACCTCGTTTTACACTTCACGGAACTGAAGGTTCATATATTAAATATGGATTGGATCCGCAAGAAGATACTTTGAAGAAGTCAGGTTATAAACATTCTTCAGATTGGGGAAAAGAACCGGAAGAGTTTTGGGGCACGATTGATACAACTATAAATGGAGCAGAAGTAAATAAAAAGATTGAAACAATCCCTGGTTCTTATGCAGGTTTTTTTGAAAACATATATGAAGTCATAGCAGAAGGAAAAGAATTAATTGTAAAACCTGAAGAAGTTTTAACTACAATTAATATAATTGAATCAGCGATAAAAAGTAATGATAACAAATGTGTAATTAAGTTTGACGAATAAATAAATTTGTATATACTTATGTGTAAACGTACTTATCGTCTATCTGAAAATTAAAAAGGGAAGTCTTCTTTATAATTTATTTTTTCTTCGATCTTTTTTTCTTCCTTTACTTTTGCCTGCTGATGAATTGAGTTACCCTCTAAATAAATTGCCTTATACGGCTTTACGGGACAAGCATATTCACAAGCGCCGCATCCGATGCAGTATTCGTCTTTTATTTCCGGAGCTCTAATTTTTTCATAGGGAATCATAGTAACTGCTTTTGATGGACAATGTTCTGCACAAGCTCCGCAATCAGTTTTTTCGGTGTAAACAATGCAATTATCTTTTATGAATTTTACTTTTCCGAGTTGTGTTAGCTTTTTCTTTTCTAGTTGAATTGGAATTATAGCACCGGTAGGACAAACCTGGCTGCATATTACGCACTCGAAGTTGCAAAAATTAATATTGTAATCCATCTTTGGCTGAAGCATTCCTAAAAAGCCATAATCTAAAAATGATGGTTGAAGAACTTGAGTTGGGCAAGCGCTAATACATAAATGACAAGCAGTACATGCTTCTGTAAAATGTTGTAAACTAATTGAACCGGGTGGTGAGATAGGATTCTTTTTAATGATCGGGATAGTGCTTAGTTTTTTTGCTACAATTTTAGTTTGAGCATATGCAAGTTTTGACGTCCCGATTAAGAATGCAATTATTGAAACTACGAATTCTCTTTTCTTATAATCTACTTCTTCAGGAATTTTATTGGAGTGCTTTTTAAATCCGTATGAGTAGTCTATCCCATTTGTTGGACAAACAGTGAAACAATTATAACAGTTTACACAGCGGCTGAAATCTACTACTTTTTCTTTTTTATCTATACATCCCGATTTACAAACTTTCTCGCACAAGTTACAACTAATACAATTTTCTAAATCAATTTTAATTTTGAATAAAGAAAATCGTGATATCAATCCTAGTATTGTCCCAACCGGACAAATGGTATTGCAAAACAATCTACCGGCTGTTAAAGAGAATCCTAAAACTATAATTAAAAATGAGATCGGAAATAAAATTAAAATAAAATCTATTTCTTTTAAGTCAATCGCAAAAATTGAATAAATCTTAAATTTATCAAGCACAAAGGAAACTAAGTTATTTAATACGATTAATATTGGTTTGAATAGTTGAGTAGAGATTCGACCAAAATTACTGTACGGGTCTAACAAATTAATTGCGAATAAATTTCCGTTAAGGATAAATATAATTGGAATTGCTAAAAATAAATATCTTATCATATATGAAGGCTTGCGCAACATAAAGTGTTTTTTCTTTTTTATGCGGACATAAATTTTTGAAAAAATATCTTGTAAAGTTCCTAGCGGACAAATGCTTGAGCAATAAACTCTTCCGAATAAGAGCGTTAGAATAATTATAAAAATAAATCCAGCGGCTGTTATTCCTGTGAGTTTCAGAAATTTAATTAAAGACGGTATGAATTGAAGGTAGGTAAAATAATTTGTATAAGCAGGTGAAAGAAAATTTCTAATGTCCAAAAACAAAGCTGAAATTGATATGAAAATAATAAGTGAGATAATAACACGAATAATTTTTAGATGAGATAATTTCATAACCAAACTTCCCCGATTAAAAAATTATGTTAGTAACTTTTTTCACATTTTTATTCTATTGATATTTAGCTTTGATAAATCCTTCGTTCCAATTTTCATCTCGTCGGCATATTTTATATAATATACTTCATCAGGATTTATCCCAAACAATTTTGCCGCAGCAGCGTCAGCCGCAACAATATCTTTTGAAATAATTAAAGATTTCATTGTTGCAAGATCCTTCACGGATGAACCACGCGGTCCATTGCGCATCATAACATTGTAAGCGTCTACAATAGTAAGATCAGGTTTTTTGAATGTGGAGAAATCAGCGATGCATTGATGAAGATCGTTTTGATGCCAATAGCCTCTATCCCAAACAATTCCCATCAAATTTTTCATGCCAGCAGTAATTCTTCCGCCTCCATGACTTTTCAAGACAGGTACGTTTATAAAAACATCAGAACTTAAAATTAACTCATGCACTTTTGCATATTTTAGATTTTTCCCAGACTTGACTTGGACTCCTTGATAGTAACCTTCGCTTGCACCTGAAACAACTTTTGCCCCGGCATCTTTTGCTGTCTTTTCAATTCCACTATTTGAATAGCATTTAATCCAATTATCGCAGGTATGGTCGAATACAAATATTTCTTTTGCACCGGCATGCAAGCAATGCTCAATAATTCTTTTAATTAGCTTCGGATTTGTGTTAGCTGCTCTCTCCGCGGAAGTGTCCCAACCAATATTTGGTTTTACTACAACAGTCTGACCTTTCTCTACGAAGTTTTTTATTCCACCTAAAGATTCAATTGCTTTATCGAACATTATATCAGGTTCGCTGCCTTTAACAGCAACCAAATCAAAAGAAGCATTTGCAATAATATTTTTTGGAAAAAGATTTGAAAGGTTTCCAAAGTAAAAAGAGGAACCTGCTGCAACTGCTGCTGCTGAACTTGTCTTTAGGAATTCTCTTCGTTTCATAAGCACCCCGTTTATAAAATTTAACAAAATAATATTAATGTTTGCTAATCTTTCCTTCAAAATTACAATTTAGTTTTTTGATAGACAAAAGTGGAAAGAAATTTCTATTCAGATTAATATTCAAATTCTTTCTGATAAATGGTTAATAATATTTGACTTAAAATATTATATTTCATTTCAAAGAAAATATTCAAGAATAAATTAATGGAATAAAAAATGGCGAGCCTTCTTGATAAAGCTTTTGATGTTAATCTTTTTAGAAAAAATGCATACAAGTTAGTAGATGAACTATCAAACTATTTGGAGAAAACAATTACTGGTAAATCCGAGCTAAAGGTTCTTCCATTTAATTCTCCAGACGAAATGTTCAGCTTTTGGGAAAAAGATTTTGATATTTCTACAGAATCAAATCTGAATGAATTCTATACAAAAATTATTAATAGTTCCATTCATTTACATGATCCAAAATATATTGGGCACCAGGTACCGCCGGTATTGCCTGCCGCAGCCCTTTCCGATTTCTTAAGTTCATTTATGAACAACGCAACCGGCGTTTACGAGATGGGAAGCACCGGAATCGCGCTCGAAAAATTAGTTATAAAAATATTAGCTAAAAGTATCGGAATGAATAATTCTGCTGATGGCATGTTGACATCCGGCGGAACTATGGGAAACTTAACTGCACTATTAGCTTTAAGACAGGCTAAATCAAATTATAATATTTGGAAGGAAGGTACTAAAAATAAAACAGCAATTTTGGTCTCTGAAGAATCTCATTATTCAATTGATCGTGCCGTTAGAATTATGGGCTGGGGAGATGAAGGAATTATTAAAGTACCGATTAATAATAATTTTAAGATGGATGTAAATAATTTAGAAGATGCTTTTAGAAGGGCAACAAAAAAAGGAATTGAAGTAATCGGCGTTGTTGCAAATTCATGTTCAACTTCACTTGGACTTTTTGATTCCTTAGATGAGATCTCTGATTCTTGTGTTAAGAATAATCTTTGGCTTCATGTCGATGGTGCCCACGGAGGTCCGGCAAGTTTTTCTGAAAAGTATAAGCATCTAGTAAAAGGAATCGAAAAAGCTGATTCGGTTATAATAGATTTTCATAAACTACTGATGCATCCTTCGCTTGTAACAGCGGTGTTATTTAAAGATGGAGACAAATCTTATGAAACATTTTCTCAAAAAGCATCTTATCTCTGGGAGGCAAAGGAAGAAAAAGATTGGTACAATTTAGGCAAGCGGACATTTGAGTGTACAAAGAATACGATGAGCTTAAAAGTTTATTCCATAATCAGAACGTACGGTATTAAAATATTTGATGAAATAGTTACCTTGCTTTTTGATTTAGGTAAAAATTTTGCAGAGTTGATTAAGGAAAGAAAAAATTTCGAGTTAGCTGTTGAGCCGGAGAGCAATATAGTTTGCTTTAGATATGTGGATAAAACAAAGAAGGATGAAGAGCTAAACTTTCTTAATCGTCAAATTAGGAAAACCATAATTGAAGATGGAAAATTTTTTATAGTTCAAACTGATATGAAAAATAAAACATATCTTCGCACAAGTTTAATGAATCCATTTACTTCGATTGATGACTTGATTGATTTATTGAATGAAATCGAATCAATAATAAAACGCTTCTGAAATTATTTTTTAATTATTACTTAAGAATAATTCCGAATTCATATTTGTCCTTCTGTGATAATCATCTCTTTTTATAAATTTGTTAAAATGTACCGGAAACTATCTATTGACAAAATAGTTTCCGTTAACTATTTTGGAAACGTTAAAAACAAATAAAGTTTCCAACGTATTAAAATGAATGAAGAAAAAGAAAAGATTATAGAATTTGCCGCTCAAAAGTTTATGGCAGGAGGATTCTATAAAACAACGATGGACCAAATTGCTGCAGAAATGCATGTCAGTAAAAAGACTATCTATAGAAATTTTACTTCAAAAGAAGAATTGGTTAGGGAAATAGCCGTTAGATTTTTAAGCAGAAATTCTAAAATGATTGATGATGTTGTAAAAATACGTTGCAATGCTGTAGAAAAATTATTCAAAATATTTCAGACTGTTGGCAGCATTGTTTTGAAGGTTAACCTTGAGGCTATAAATGATATCCATCATTATGCGCCGGATGTTTGGAAAGAAATCGATGATTTAAGAACTAAAAAAATGTTGTCATTTCTTTCCGGCATTGTTAAGCAGGGCCAGCGAGAAGGTTACTTTATAAAAAAGAACACGGAAATTATTGTAACAATATTTATTGCATCCCTTAGAGCTGTTGTGAATCCAATGTTCGTTTTAAATAATCGTTTTACAATGATTGAGGCATTGAGAGAAACGATAGAAATATTAATGCTCGGGATAATGACTGATAAAGGGAAAAAGGAATTTAATAAACTTAAAAATAGAGTTATCCAATGAAAATTATTTCTCGATTAATAATTTTAGCAACATTAGTAATTGGATTCGGTTGTGGTAGTGGAGATAATCATAATAAGATTGATGCTTCCGGTACAATTGAAGCAACGAATGTTACGGTGTCGGCAAAAGTTAGTGGACAAGTTAAAAAATTATTTTTTAATGAAGGCGATAAAGTTAATGCCGGGGATACGTTGTTAACTATCGATCATGATTTATTATCAATTCAGCTTCAGCAGGCTGAAGCAGGCGCAGATGCAGCAGGCGCTCAGTTAGCGCTTCTTAAGCAGGGCGCCAGAGCTGAAGATATAAAGCAAGCCGAAGATGCTGTTAAACAAGCTAAAGCTAATTTTGAGCTTGCTGAGTCCACAATGAAAAGGAATGAAAAATTATATAAGTCAAATTCAATAACAAAGCAGCAATGGGATGATGTACTTGCAAAATATGATATTGCCAACGCACAATTGAATTCATCAAAAGAAAATCTTAAAAAGATAAAAAATCTTGCACGTCCTGAGGAAATTAAACAAGCTGAAGCAAATTTAGACAGACAAAAAGCTTCTGTAAATCTTCTCAAAAAAAATATAAGTGATTCATTTGTCACTGCGCCAATAAATGGATTTGTCGTAAAGAAGTTTGTAGAAGCCGGTGAGAGCGTTGCGCCTCTTTCTTCATTGGTAATGATTTCAAATCTTAATTATGTCGATTTGGTAATTTACATTCCGGAAACTGATTTGGGCAAAGTAAAACTTGGCCAGGAAGCTTCAGTGCAAGTTGATACTTATCCGAATAGAAGTTTTAATGGCAAAGTTATTTACATTTCCCCTGAAGCAGAGTTCACTCCCAAAAATATTCAGACAAAAGATGAACGTACCAAGCTGGTTTATGCTGTTAAAATTCACATTCCAAATTCTGATTATTCACTTAAGGATGGAATGCCGGCTGATGCAGAAATTCTGATTAAATAAAATTGCGGATTGACATAACTAACCGATTAGTAAATAAAAAATATTTTTGGATCAGCTTCCTGAAATTAGGAAAACAAAAATGGATGCGGCAATAAAAGTAAATAATATAATTAAAGACTACGGAAATGTTCGCGCATTGAATGGAATTTCATTTGATGTAAAGAATGCAGAAATGTTCGGCTTAGTTGGTCCGGATGGCGCCGGCAAAACAACTACCATTCGGCTTCTTTGCGGTTTACTCACGCCGACTAATGGCTCGGCAGAACTTTTTGGATTTGACTTAACTAAAGATAGAAATAAAATTCAAAAAGAGATTGGCTACCTTTCGCAAAAATTTAGTCTGTATGGCGATCTTACAATTGACGAGAACATCGAATTCTTTGCTGATCTTCATGGAGTTAAAGATTATAAACATAGAAGAGATGAATTGTTAGAATTTACAAGATTAACTCCTTTCAGAACTAGATTGGCAGACAACCTTTCCGGCGGTATGAAACAAAAGCTAGCTCTCGCCTGCACATTAATTCATAAACCTAAAATTATTTTCCTTGATGAACCAACGACCGGAGTTGACCCAGTATCTCGCAGAGATTTTTGGAAGATACTTTCTAATCTACAAAAAGATGGAGTTACGATATTTATGTCCACTCCTTATCTTGATGAAGCAGAGAGATGCAACAGAGTTGTTCTTCTTAATGATGGAAAAGTTTTAAGCTTTGATACACCCAAAAATGTTAAGGCATCTATAAAAAAATCTATTGTGGAAATTGTGTGTACTCCAATAATTAAAGCATACAAATTGTTAAAGGAAAAAAGTAATTACGAAGTACAGATGTTTGGCGACAGGTTGAATTTGGCTTTGGATGATTATCAAAAGGATTTTACACAAATTGAAAACTTGCTTGTAGAAAACGGAATACAAATGATCGACCATAGAATTATTCCAACTTCACTTGAAAATGTTTTTATTCATTTAATCAATGAGATAAAAGAAGTCTCATCTTAACTGAATGTTCGCTTTAATCAAAATGAATTTTATTGAGGAATGGACATGAAAAAAATAATAATATTAACTCTAATATCAGTTACGAGCCTTTTAGCTCAAGCAAGTAAATTAACGTTGACTGAAAGTATTGAGATAGGAATGAAAAATAGTAAAGAGTTAAAGATTTCACATTCTAAGTTGGTTAGCGCTTCAGCACAGGTAACTTCTGCAACTTCGCAGATGCTGCCTCAGCTTGGTTTCTCCGCCGGGTATATGCGTCTAAGCGATATTCCGCCGTTTGAAGTATCGCTGCCGATTTTTGCTAAACCAATTCAAATCTCACCGGTAATATTAGATAATTATAATTTAAAGCTAAGCTTACAGCAACCTTTATTTACAGGCTTCAGATTGATGTCGTTAAAAAATATGGCTCAACTAAATTATCAAGCAACCGAGTCTGATTTTAATAGCGATAAAAATGATGAAGCACTAAGAATTCAAAGGGCATTTTGGAATTATTATAAAGCCCAACAGAATGATAAAGTGCTGGGAGAAAATTTGCAGCAGATAAAGCAGCATCTTGATGATACTAAAAATTTTGCAGCTAACGGATTGGCAACTCAGAATGATGTTTTAAAAATTGAAGTTCAATATTCTTCTACACAGCTGCAGAAAATTGAAGCGGATAATATGCTTGACATTGCAAGGATGACATTTAATCAGGCAATCGGTCTTCCACTAGATTCGCAAACAGAAATTGAAGCCGGTGATCTTGCTACAACAAAAGTTAATTATAATTTGAAAGGTCTACTCAACGAAGCAAGAAGCAGTAGAAATGAACTGAAGTCTCTTCAATATCGAGTTGAAGCAAGTAGCAAAAATGTAACTGCTTCTCAATCGCCTTGGTTTCCTTCGTTGTATCTCATTGGCGATTATTATTATAGCAAACCAAACTCACGTTATTTACCTGCGATAAATGAATTCAAGAATACGTGGGATGTTGGTGTGCAACTAAGCTGGTCGTTATGGAACTGGGGGTATACTTCATCCCAAACAACGATAGCTGAGCAGAATAAAATTCAAGTGGAAACTTCACTTTCACAATTAAAAGATGCTGTTGAAATTGAAGTTTATCAGGACTATCTAACATTTAAAAGAGCTTTTGATAAAGTAAATGTTTCCAAGCTCGGAGTTAAGCAAGCTGAAGAAAATTATCGAATGATAAAAGATAAATATAACAGTCAAGTTGCTTCAAGCACTGATTTAATAGATGCTGAAACGGCTCTGCTGGCAGCAAAAACTTACTACGTAAATTCGCTAGTCGATTATGAGATCGCAAAAGTTAGATTGGATAAATCAGTTGGAAAGAAAATTTATTAAGAAGGAGTTAGGAATCAGAAGACAGAAGTCAGAAGACGAAGAAGTCTGTCAGGTAGAATATTGTTTGAAAAATATAGCACAATTTATTTTACAACTAAATTATTAGGAGTCAGCTTTGGAAAAATCTAAAAGTTTTACTGAATTAATAGTCTGGCAGAAAGCTCATCAATTTACACTTGAGGTATACAAGATTACAAAGATTTTTCCTAAAGAAGAATTGTTTGGCTTAACTTCTCAATTTAGAAGAGCGGCTGTTTCAGTCCCAGCAAATATAGCTGAAGGCTATAGAAAAAGAGGTAAGAACGATAAAGTCAAGTTCCTAAATACTTCTGAAGGCTCTCTTGAAGAATGCAAATACTATTTAACCCTTTCAAAGGATTTATGTTATATTGAAAATAATAAGGATTTGAAAAATTTAGCGGAAGAGGTCAGCAAATTATTAAATAGTTATTCAAAAGCTATTCTCACTTCTATCTCCTGACTTCTTTCTACTAACTACTGGAAAAAAAATGAACTCAATTGAAGTAAATAATCTGACAAAAAAATTTGGAAGCTTTACTGCTGTAAACGGAATTTCATTTAATGTAAAGCAAGGTGAGATTTTTGGTTTCCTCGGAGCTAACGGTGCTGGCAAATCAACAGCAATCAAAATGCTTTGTGGAATTCTTGAGCCGACTTCAGGTGATGCGATGGTTGGCGGATTCAGTGTAATGAAACAGCCGGATAAAGTGAAAGCTAATATCGGATATATGTCGCAAAGATTTTCTCTTTACAATGACCTGACAGTCGAAGAGAATATAAATTTTTATGGCGGTGTGTATGGACTTTATAACAGCAAACTTGCAGAACGGAAAAAATGGGTTTTAAAAGTTGCATATCTTGAGGGTAAAGAAAAACTTCTTACAAGTTCTTTGCCGGGAGGAATAAAGCAAAGGCTTGCGCTTGCCATCGCTGTTATTCACGAACCGAAGATTGTTTTCCTTGACGAACCTACTGGCGGTGTTGATCCAATTTCAAGAAGAAATTTTTGGGATTTGATAAATGAACTTTCTCAAAATGGTGTTACAGTTTTTGTTACTACTCATTACTTGGATGAAGCTGAATTCTGCAATACAATTACTTTGATAAACGCCGGCAACATTATCGCCAGCGGAAGCTCGAAGGAATTGAAGACAAAATATCTTACAAATTCCATCCTCGAAATTGAATGTAACAGAGTTGTAGATGCTTTAGATATTTTATCAAAAGAAAGTTGGGTTGAAGAGACTTCAATATTTGGTAATTATCTTCACGTAAGTGTGAAAGATGAAAATGAAGGCCGGAGTATGATAAGAAAAGTTTTAACTGATGAAAAATTAATCGACATAATAAGAATTGATAAAATTGTTCCTACACTTGAGGATGTATTCATCTATCTTTTAGAAAAGGACACAAACAAAAATGTTGAATAGAATTAAAGCGATTGCTAAAAAGGAAGTACGACAGCTCAAACGAGATAAGAGAATGCTCTATGTCCTTTTTGTTTTTCCGGTTCTCTTGCTTGTAATATTTGGTTACGCGATTAACTTCGATGTCCATCATATTAAAATGGTTGTTTACGACCGTGATAAATCGACCGACAGCAGAAATTTTGTAAAATCATTAACCAGCTCCGACTATTTTGATCTCATCGGTTACATTCATAATGAAAATCAAATTAAAGAAGTGCTTGACACTAAAGAAGCGCAATGTGTCATTGTATTTCCTGAAGACTTTTCTAAAAAAATATATTCTAAACAATCTGCGCCGGTTCAAATTTTAATTGATGGAGTTGATGCGAATTCTGCTTCAATAATTATAAGTTATATGAGTGCAGCAACTGCTTCTTATTCACAAAAAATTCAGAGCAGTGTTCTTGCCGTGATGGGAAGGAAATCTTATATACCGATTGATCTGCGGCCTGCGTTCTGGTTTAATCCTGAGCTCAATTCAACTTTCTTCCTGATACCCGGACTAATCGCAATGATCTTAATAATTACAGCGGTAGTTTCAATTTCACTTTCGATTGTTCGTGAAAAGGAAAGAGGAACAATCGAGCAGATAAATGTTTCGCCGCTTACTTCCTTCGAGCTGTTAATCGGAAAAACAATTCCTTATACAGTTATCGCTTTGATGATTGCCGCTTTTATTCTGGCAGCCGGTTATGTCCTTTTTGGGATAACTATTAAAGGAAATATTATTCTCCTTTTCTTTTCAACATTACTTTTTTTGTTTGCAACATTGAACCTTGGAATTTTAGTATCAAGCATTGCTGACACACAGCAAGTAGCTTTTCAAATGGCAACGCTTGTATCGATGCTGCCTTCAATGCTTTTATCAGGTTACATTTTCCCGATTGAAAGTATGCCGCCGGTTGTACAAGTTCTTTCCAATATAACTCCTGCTAAATTCTTCCTTATAATTTTGCGTGCTATTTTATTGAAAGGTGCCGGGATAGAAGCCTTCTGGCCGCAGTTAATTTACCTTTTTATTTTTTCAATGATTATGCTTTCGTTATCATCTATAATTAATATGAAATCAAAAACTGCTTAAGATAAAACATGGTTGGATTATTATGAAAATCATTTGGAACATTATTATCAAAGAGTTTCTTCAATTAAAAAGAGATCCTAGATTATTCGGAATTGTTTTCCTTGCACCGGTAATTCAGCTTGTGGTTCTTGGTTATGCTGCAAATATGGATGTTAATACAGTTCATACTGCAATTTATGATCAAGACAAAACTGCAACAAGCAGAGATTTTATTGAGAAGTTTGAACGCTCAGGATATTTTGAAATTGACGATTATGTTAACAGCTACAATCAGATAACGAACGATATAAATAAAGGGAAAGTATTGTGGGCCTTGGTAATTCCAAAAGATTTTGAAAAAAATATTAATAGGATGCAGACAGTTCCTGTGCAGGCTGTATTTGACGGATCCGATGGAAATAAAACTTCAATTGCATTCGGATATGTTCAGGGGATTGTTACAAGCTATTCAAAAAATATTTTGCTGCAAACCGCTAATAAAACCGGGATGAAAAACCCGATTGCAGGAAGTATTACGCCGGTAATTCGCGTTTGGTATAATCCTGATCTTAAGACAAGAGTGTTTATGGTTCCAAGCATAATGGGATTGATACTTATGGTTATTACAACTATCCTAATGTCAATGGCAATAGTTAAAGAACGTGAAATCGGAACTCTCGAACAATTAATCGTTACGCCGATTAAACCTTCGCAGCTTATTATCGGGAAAGTTGTGCCGTTTGTAATCTTAGGTTTTATCGATGTTTTAATAGTCTTAAGTGTAATGATTTTTTGGTTTGGAATTGGAATAAGAGGGAGCTTTGTGTTCCTGGTATTTTCTTCTTTCCTTTTTGTCCTTACCACATTGGGAATTGGATTATTTATTTCCACAATTTCCAAAACACAACAACAGGCGATGATGGTTGCTCAATTCGGAATTATGATGCCAATGATTTACTTATCCGGATTTGCATTCCCAATTGAGAATATGCCGAAAATTATACAGTACATTACTTATCTGATTCCGCTTCGTTATTATATTACAATTTTGCGAGCTGTAATTTTGAAGGGAGCTTCATTTACAGAATTAATTCCCGAAACACTTATGCTGCTGCTTTTCGGCGTTGTAATTCTTTTTGCAAGCTCATTAAGATTTAAGAAGAGATTAGAATAATTTCATTTTGGTGCGGTAAAATTTTTTTATTGCAACAATGATTCTGATAAATTAAATTTCTATTGTAATAGTTTAATTTAATGGGAATTATTCTAATTCCACTTTCCCAATTCTACAAACTAAAGTGGAGTAACCGGCAAAAGTATCTTTAAAAAATCTTTATAAAAGAACTGATAAGTCTCTCTTTATTTCTTTTGATTGCTGATCATTTTTTCAAAAAGAAAAGTTGTGAAGCAATTTCAAAATTATTATTAAACAAAATTAAATAACCATTATTCTTATTTAAGGAGGAAAAAATGGGAGATAAGAAAGCTGATTTAGCAGGCCCCGGCATTGGTAATTATGATGATCTAAAAAATATCCTTCCGCATGATTATCATTCATTACTCAATCCTAAAGAAACCCAGAAAGCAATATTTGCAGTAAAAAATTATATTGAAGAAAATCTCTGCAAAGAGCTTAACCTAATTATGGTTCAAGTTCCGCTTATTGTTGATACTGAAAGCGGAGTAAATGATTTATTGGACAGAGACGGATCTAGAACGCCAATTCAATTTCATATTTCTAATGATTACAACAAACACCCGATCGATGCACAAATTGTTCAAGCAGCAACCAAATGGAAACGTGTAGCATTAAAACAATTTGGAATGCTGCCCGGCGAAGGGCTTTGCACCGATATGCGCGCTGTTAGGAAAGATTATTTTCTTGATCATGACCATAGCGCTTACGTTGATCAGTGGGACTGGGAAAGGGCAATCACTTCTGATCAGCGCAATTTAAAATTCTTGAAATATGTAGTTCGAAAAATTTGGAAAGTAATTAAAGGCGCAGAAACGCATATTCAAGAATTATTTCCGCAATTAAAAAATGACAAATATCCTAATCTTCCCAATGAACTTACTTTTCTTCATGCCGAAGATATTCTTGATATATTTCCCGATATGACCAGAAAGCAGCGCGAGACAGCAATCCTTCAGAAATATCCCGCAGTATTTATAATCGGAATCGGATGGACATTGAAAGATGGTTATCCTCACGAAATGCGCGCTGCAGATTATGATGATTGGGTCACCGAAACAGAATCAGAAGATGGAAGAGCTATGCATGGTTTAAATGGAGATATACTTGTTTGGAATCCGGTTACTCATCGCCGGCACGAATTGACTTCGATGGGTATCAGAGTGAATGCAGAATCATTAAAAGCGCAGCTTCAAATTACTAATCAAAATGATTTTCTTAAATTGCCTTATCATCAAGGAATAGTAAATAATGACTTGCCTTTAAGTATCGGCGGAGGCATTGGTCAATCAAGAACTTATATGCTTCTTTTAAGAAAAGCACATTTAGGCGAAGTAAGCGTTACGGTCTGGCCAAAAATTCTAAAGGAGATTTGCATTGAAAATGATATTTACGTCCTAGAATAATAACCAACTGAAATCCAATTATTGTTTAGCCTGCCTAAGGAAAAAGGCAGGCTTTTTATTTTTCAAAAATCTTTCCTTGCCAGAATTTCCCGCAAAATTTATTCGTCTTTTTATTTTTTCAGAAACGAAATTACCTGTATTTTAGTACATCAAATTTTAATGAAAAGGTTAAAAGATGGGATTGAATTTTTTACCTAAAGAATACGAATTCTTCGATATGTTTGATAACCTTGCAAACTATTGTATAAGCGCATCAAAGCAAATACATGATAGTGTTAGCACTGAAAATTTTGCGGAGAGTGAAGTTCAGAAAATTAAAAATATCGAACATGCCGCCGATAAAATTACTTACGAAATTTTTGAGAAGTTAAATAATACATTTATTACCCCGATAGATAGGGAAGACATTCATTCTTTAGCCCATGAGCTTGATAATATTGTAGATTTGATTCTTAAGATCTCCAACATGATGACAATTTATAAAGTAGATAAAGTAAATAAAAAATTTTTAGAAGTATTAAAATTGATCGACACATCAATCGATTACATTACGAAAGCTGTTAATGGTTTGCGTCATCTAAAAAAGGATACTACTGTCCACGAATATTGCCGTCAAGTAAATAACCTGGAAAATTTAGGTGACCAATTAAGAAATGAAGCTATTGCGGATTTGTTCAGTGGCGGATTTGATGCTATTTATATTATGAAGTGGAAAGATATATTCCTAAACACTGAAAAAGTTCTAGACCAATGTGAAGACGTTGCAAAAATTATTGAATCAATAATAGTTAAGCAGGCTTAGTAGTGACTATTTCGATTATACTCATCATTATATTGGCTTTAACCTTCGATTTTCTTAATGGCTTTCATGACGCTGCTAATTCAGTTGCTACGGTTGTTTCAACTAGAGTTCTTTCGCCAAAACTTGCTGTTGCTTGGGCTGCGTTTTTCAACTTCGTTGCTTTTCTGGTTTTTGGTTTGCATGTTGCCGGCACAATTGGAAAAGGAATTGTTGATATAAAAATCATTGACTCTTCGATTGTCTTTGCTTCATTAATGGGAGCCAGTTTGTGGAACATTATTACCTGGTATTTTGGGCTTCCAACAAGCTCTTCACATGCGCTTATCGGCGGCTTGATGGGCGCTGCGATGGTTAAAGCAGGAGCTTCTTCTTTAGTTGCAAGCGGAATTTTAAAGACGGTACTTTTCATTTTTGTTTCACCTATCCTTGGTTTGATTCTTGGCGTTGGATTCGGAATTTTAATTTACAGATTATTTAGCAAAAGTGTTCCAAAAAAGGTTGATCATATTTTTAGAAAAGGACAATTGATTTCCGCTTCTCTTTACAGCCTTGGACACGGCGGTAATGATGCGCAAAAAACTATGGGTATTATTGCCGGATTGCTTTACAGCGCCCATCTTCTTGATAAATTTTTTATCCCATTGTGGGTAGTATTATCATGTCATGCAGCAATGGCTTTAGGTACTATATTCGGCGGCTGGCGAATTGTTAAAACACTTGGTCAGCGTGTAGCAAAGCTAAAACCAGTTGACGGATTTTGTGCTGAATTAGGAGCTGCATCAACTTTATTTATGTCGACCGCAATGGGAATTCCTGTTAGTACAACTCATACAATTACGGGCGCTATTACAGGTGTTGGTTCAATAAAAAGATTAACCGCAGTTAGATGGGGAGTTGCCGGAAGAATTATCTGGGCATGGGTTCTTACAATTCCTCTCTCTGCCGCTATTGCCGCTCTTGCTTATTTATTGATAAGATTGGTTTAAGCATTTATTATATTATTTAATTTATTTTTGACTTTAGAAGAAAAGATAAATTGCTTAATTGTTAAAAACAATTTAGCAATTAAACAATAAGACAATTTGATTTATTTCGGTGTAAGATGATTAGGATCAGAATATATGTTTTGGGAAATGAATAAATTTAAAGTAATGAATCAAAAAGATTGTTCAATGCAAACCGGCTGCCCCTACATACTTCTAACTTCTATTGTTATGCTTTTCAAATGAATAATTATATAAAAAAATTTGGCAGCAGCACATTCTCTTCACTTAAGGTTAGAAATTTTCGTCTTTATTTAATCGGGCAAAGCATTTCATTACCCGGAACATGGATGCAAACTATCGGTCAAGCGTGGCTGGTACTAAAGATAACAAATTCCGGGACTGCACTTGGATTAGTAACCGCTCTTCAATTTTTACCTATATTATTCTTCGGAGCTATGGGTGGAGTAATTGCCGATCGTTTACCAAAAAGAAAAATACTTTATTATACTCAAGGTTTCTCCGGGCTGCTTGCGCTGATATTGGGAATTCTTGTTGCAGCAAATGTTATTCAATTATGGATGATTTATATACTCGCCGCATCCCTTGGTTTAATTAACGCTATTGATAATCCTACTCGCCGCACCTTTGTTCTTGAAATGGTTGGAAGCAAAGAACTAAGAAATGCAATTACATTATTTTCAACTGAGTTTAATCTTAGCCGTGTAATTGGACCTGCAATAGCCGGAGGAATAATTGCAGCATTCGGGCTTGCGCCATGTTTCTTGATAAATGCCGCTTCGTATGTTGCTATAATGATTTGCCTCTTCATGATGCGCAAAGAAGAACTATTGGTTGTTGAACCAGTTAAGAAAGCCAAAGGACAGCTTCGCGAAGGATTAAAATATGTTAACAACACTCCGCTTCTGCGGAATGTATTGCTGATGATGGCAATTATCGGAACGCTTACTTATGAGTTCCAGGTTAATTTGCCGCTTGTTGCTAAGTTTACATTTATGGGAGGCGCGGAATATTTTGCTTTTCTAAATTCAGCTATGGGCATAGGCGCTGTGGTTGGCGGATTGGCAACTGCCAGCCGTAAAAAAACTACAACACGCGGCTTAATAAAAACTGCATTAGGTTTTGGCGCCGCAATTTTAATTGCTTCTCTCGCTCCGAGTTTTCACATTGCTCTATTTGCAATGGTTATAGTTGGAGTCTTTTCAATTATTTTTACTTCACAAGGCGATACACTTCTTCAGCTTGAAAGCGCACCGAACATGCGAAGCAGAGTTGTTGCGTTATGGTCTGTGGCATTCTTAGGTTCAACACCTATCGGCGGACCAATAATCGGATGGATCGGTGAGTACGCAAGTCCGCGCTGGAGCTTAGCCACCAGTGGAATAGCCGCAATAATTGCAGGCATTTTTGGATTAGTTACCTTATGGAATTACACTTCTAAAAAAGCCGCACAAGAAATATTAAAACCAGCCCCGGTTGTTGAGCAAAACAAAGTTTCGTAAATGGTTTGTTTTGTAGAGACGCATCGCGATGCGTCTCTACAATATTTTATTATTCGTCATACGCATGTTGTATTATGAAACCCTTTCA
>JAMCWE010000067.1 GCA_023475265.1 Bacteroidota bacterium | reverse complement strand
AGCCAGAGCAAAAATTGGTATGATGAATCTGACATACAATATTTGTCGTTGTGTTCAGTTGAAAATAGTTGTTGCCATGGAATAGCTATGCCCGGAAGCGTTAAAATCTATGACATTGTCAAAGAATCTTTCTTTACAAACCGTTTAATAGCAGCGTTCAATAAAACTAAGGGATAAATTTTGGTTTTAAGAGAACCATGGGAGATGTTTTATCAAATCGCCGCATCCAGAAATGTAGTTTTTAGAGGTGCCCTTAATCATTAAATCCCTCAAATCCGGATTTTTCAAATTGTTTTCTAAGTCTTTCCCTATGTCCAGCGTTTTTATCTTCAACCGGGTGCCTCTCGATTTTCGGGATCCGCCTCTGGCGGAGATGAGCCTCGGGCTCAACTTCTACTGTAGGTAAATATACTTCTTTATAAGCCTTCGGCTTATCCGAATTAATCACTTCGCGAATGTTAAACATTTTCAATTTAATTTAGTCCAATGTTGAAAAATCAAGGAAATCACAAACCTATCTACCTTGCTTACCGTACAGGCAGGCAGCAGGCAAAATGCCCTATAAGTAATTTTCCCTTAAATTAATTATTCAAAAAGAAATTTAACCTTAGTTAATAACTTATCCAACAAATTTTATAAATTTCAAGCAAGTTGAGTTTTCATTTCTATATATTGCTTTATCATTATTTTTGCATGGTAACAGCAACACTGATATTGTGCAGCATCTATGTTATTATCTCTATAAGCCGCTGGCTTGAGATGTTTTAATTCTCAACCACCTACAGACTATCAAATCCAATTTTCGGCACTATTTCCCGTTTGCTGCCGGTTTATAGTTTTACAATATTTACTCATTAATTTATTTGATTCAATAAGATGGTTCATATTGTAGGTAAATTTTGTATTTTTACCTACAAAAAGAGCCGATCAAGAGAACATGGAAAAAATGCTCAAAATATTTGAAAGAAATAAAGGCTTTGCTCGAATGACTGAGCTAAAAAACTCCGGCATTCACACAAGAACAATTTCCAAGGCAGTTGTAGAGGGCGTAATCGAAAAAATTAAACCCGGGCTGTATAAGCTTGTCGATTATTCATTTGACGAAAATGAAAGCTTTGCAGCCGTTTGTAATGTGAATAAGAACGCGGTGATATGTCTGCTTTCCGCTGCATCATACCATGAGCTTACAACATTCAATCCATTTGAAGTATATACTGCCGTTCCGATGAATACTCCGAGGTTTAATCTTGAGTATCCACCGGTAAATCTTTTTTATTTTTCTGCCAGAGTATATAAACCGGGCATAGAAGAGATAAATACCGGCAGCGGGAAAATAAAAGTTTATAATAAAGAAAAAACGATTGCCGACCTTTTCAGATACATTAACAAAGTAGGTGAGGATATTGTGCTCGAGTCGCTGAAAGCTTATGTAAAAGATAAAAGGAAATCTGTTCCTAAGCTGATTGAGATTACAAGACAAACGGGCATTTATAAAAAAATGGAACCATATCTAAAAGGTATGCTTTAATGGCAAAGGAAGGCGAAATAAAAAATCTTGCAGCTTCCGTTAAAGCACGGCTGTTTAATTACGCCAGGGATAATGGAAAAGATTTTCAAGGTGTATATAGACTATATGTTCAGGAAAGATTCTTATACAGGTTATCGAAGTCGGCTTACGCAAAAAAGTTTATCCTCAAAGGAGCGCTGCTGTTTTTAGCTTTCGATATAAGCAAATACAGACCGACAAAGGATATAGACTTTTTAGGAACTTCCGTTGAGAATGATGAAGATGTTTTGAAAGAAATCTTCAAAGAGATTTTAGAAATTAAATCTGATGACGGACTAACCTTCGATTCGGTAAGTATTGAAGCTGAAGAAATTGTCGAAGAGCAAGAATATCACGGAATAAGAATTAAGTTTAATGCATTTCTTGAAAAAAGCAGAGATAGAATACAAATTGATATCGGCTTTGGCGATCCAATTTATGCCGGACCAATTAAAATTGATTACCCGGTGCTTCTTGACTTTCCATCACCCAAATTATTAGCATACTCAATTGAATCTGCAATTGCTGAAAAGTTTGAAGCAATAGTTTCCCGCGGCTTCTCAACCAGCAGAATGAAAGATTTCTTTGACATTCTGCATTTTGCAGAAAGACAGCAATTCGAATCTATAAAACTAAAAGAAGCAATACTGGTAACATTTAAAAACAGAAAAACCGATCTAAGCGACAGATCAGCAGTATTTAGTTCTGATTTCAAAAACGATAAAGCAATGCAATCAATGTGGTCGGCTTTTTTAAAGCGGCGTAAATTAAAATCAGATAGTGAATTTGAAAAAATAATTGAAAGGTTAGAATCATTTATCGAACCTGTTTTCCAAGATGATAATTTGAAATGGAATCCTAAAAAATTTATTTGGGAACGAAATGCTTATAGTAGTAAAAGATACTGAATTCAACGGTGATGTTGCCGGCTTACTTGTGAGCCTTTGGCTTAATCCGCCCCGAAATAATTTATAATAGAAACGAAGCCTGGGCTATGCTTAAACAATAAATTATTACTAAATTATATTATTATAATTATTTAACTTATTGAAATTACTTTGCCTGATATAGATTTAAAAATAGGCGACATCGTCCAAAATTTTGAACCGACTGAATTAGTCGAAATAGATAACATAAAACAATTTGGTTCAAAAATTCTAATCTCTGCAATCGGCAGCAGTTCTAAAAAAAAATTTAATAAACCATTTTCTTTAGATGAGATTTCCAAGCTTATAAAAATAAGAGGTAATGATTATCCTTACGATGGTGATCCTCAATTATTTTTACTTGGTGTTGAAGCAGAAAGAATTTCAATAGCTTACCAGTTTGATCCGATGTTTGCTGTTAATTCAAGCGTCGTTGACGAACTGCCTCATCAAGTTGAAGCGGTTTATAAATATCTACTTCCGTTACCCCGTATCCGTTTCCTGCTTGCTGACGATACCGGCGCGGGTAAAACCATCATGACTGGTTTATTGTTAAAGGAATTATTTTTCAGAGGTACAATTCAAAAAGCCCTTATTGTTACTCCAGGCGGACTTACCAAACAATGGGTGGAAGATGAACTACAAGAAAAATTCGGTCTTCAATTCCGCTTGATTGATAGAGCAGTATTTAAAAGTAATCCAAATGAATTTAATTCTTCCGATCGGGTTGTTACTTCAATTGATTTTCTTAGGCAGCCTGATGTTTTATCTGCTTTGGACCCAATTCAATGGGACATCATTATCGTAGATGAAGCTCATAAGCTAAGCGCATATGAATATGGTACAAAGATTGACAAGCGTGAAAGATATAAAGCGATTGAAATCCTTAGCAAAAAAACTGATCACTTGCTATTATTAACTGCTACTCCGCATCGTGGTAGAAAGGATACATTCCGCAGACTCATGATGCTTCTTGATGAAGATTTATTTACTAAAGATGAGCATGTTGAAAAACGAGTTCATGAATCCTATGAAAACTTTGAGTTTGAAAATAAAATTGAGAAAGCAAATAATAGGTTTTTCCTGCGGCGATTAAAAGAAGATATGATTAATTGGGATAGCTCTCCCTTGTATGTCCAACGCGAAGCTAAAACTATTGGTTATGATCTTACTCCGGAAGAATTTCAACTTTATACTGCTGTAACTAAATATGTTCAGAGATTACGAAAAGAAGCAAAAGAAAAACGTAATAAGAATGTTGAGCTTATGTTAATGGTTATGCAGCGTAGATTAGCCAGTAGTATCTATGCAATCACGCAAACATTAATTAATCGTTCTAAAAGACTCGAAGAAGTTTTGGCTTTAATTAAAGAAGCAAGAGCAAACCAAACAAAACTTAATCTGGATTATTCAGAAGAACAAATTCCTGAATCTATTGATGAAGTAGATGAAAATGCCGATGACCAGGCAGATAAAATATTTGATAGAAAAATATCAAGGTTTGTCCTTTCACTCGATCCTGGTGATATTCAAAAAGAGCTTGAAGAAGTTAAAGACCTCGTTTCATTAGCTGATACTTTACGCGGTCATGAAGAACAAAAATTTATTGAATTAAGAAAATTATTAGACGAAACTGATTTACTTAGAGATGATGACGAAAGACTACTTATTTTCACCGAACATAGAGATACTTTGGAAAACTTAAAAGAAAGATTAGAAAATAAGGGCTTCAAAGTTTCTATTATACACGGCGGTATGAATGTCGACGAGAGGAAAAAAGCTCAACGTGAATTTCGTTTGAAAAATAAAATTATGATTGCTACAGACGCCGCAGGCGAAGGTATAAATCTTCAGTTCTGTAGATATCTTATAAATTGGGACATACCCTGGAACCCCAACCGCCTTGAGCAAAGGATGGGACGTATTCACAGATATGGTCAAAAAAATAAAGTTAGAGTCTTCAATATAGTTGCTCAAAATACTCGCGAAGGTTTAGTATTAAAAAAACTACTCGATAAGCTCGATGTAATGAGAGAGCAGCTTGGCTCCGATCGGGTTTATGATGTTATTGACGAGCTGTTGGAAGATGTTTCTCTATCCGAGTTAGTCTCATTACATGGTGATGATCACTTGTTTGAGGAGAAGGTTGAAAATACTCTTAAGGGAATAAATGATCAGAAAGCCCTAAATCTAATTTCGATTCAAAAGAAACAATCCCTTGTTTCAAAGTTAGATTTAAGATTTACTACTAACATTAGAAATCTTTCAGATGAAAGAAGGCTTCAACCGTTATATATTGAAAGATTTTTTACAAAAGCATTCAGCTATGCCGGTGGCTTTATAAAACAACATGAGCAATTTCCTGTTATATATCTTGGTCAGACTCCTAAAGTATTACTTGACTATGCAAGAGAATTGAAAATTCCTATTCGTGATTATTATAATAATCCTTTCGTTTTCAATAAGAGCTTAGTGAGCATTGCTTCTCCTGTAAATGTTCCTGACGGAACCAAATTACTTGGTCCTGGTCATCCATTATTTGATTGCCTCCTTAATTATCTTAAAAAACAAGCTGCAGAAGTTTTTGCCAGAGGCGCGCAAATTATAGATCCGAACATTAGTGAAGAAGAAAGAATTTGGCTTATTAAATCTACCGTTAAGGATAACAGGATTGACGAGAAATCAAGAATTGCTCATCAAAGAATAGATTTAATCATTTCAGATAAATTAGGTATTAGAAATACTTCGGCAGCATATTTAATCGATTGCACTCCTAACAATCAAGTTCTTTCCACCTCATCTACTCCAATTTCACTGGATGAAATTTCAACATGGGCTTATGAAAATTTAACGGAAAAACAATTACAGAAAGTTAAGTCCTCCCGCGAATCGGAATGTGAAATTAGAAGCGGTTATATTAAAGGTGCATTCACTGATTTAATAAATGATCTACAAAGCCAAATAAATGACCTCGATGAGCTAACTCTTTACGGCGACAATGTTGCTAAGGAAAGGCAAGCATTGGAAGAGCATATCGATCTTCTAAAGAAAAGAAGAATTGAACGGTTAAATGAGCTTGATCTTATGTTGAAGCTTGATGCTGAATTGCCAGAAATTCTTACCTCTGCTGTTGTCCTTCCTAATCAGAATAAAATTGAAATTCAATTAGAAGATTCCGAGAATGTTGACGACTCTTTTTATAGCGATGCCGAAGTAGAAAAGATAGCTATGGATATTTCAATCCAGCTCGAAAAATCTAAAAATGCTGATGTTACTGATGTCAGTGCTGATAATGTTGGATATGATATTAAATCTCAACGATCTGAAGGTGAAATAAGGTATATTGAAATCAAAGGTCGTGCTCATTCCGGCGCAATTATACTCACAGAAAATGAAGTCAACCGGTTGCGTCAGTTAGGTGATAGAGCATGGCTCTATATTGTCATAAATTGCAAAACACAAAATCCTATTCTAAATATTATACGCAATCCGATTAGTGTTTTAGATAAAAAAGAAATTATACGGCAGGTCCAATATATTGTCTCAGAAAATAGTTGGAAACCGGCAAGCCAAATTGAAAAATTATAACTAAATTTAGTTTAGTTAATCAAGCTTGCTTTCAGTAAGTACTTTAACTTTGCGCCGGTAGCGCATCCCGCTTTGCGGGAAAACTTGAACTAAATCTTAAAATTGAACTTTGTAAAATGTACTACAGAAGAAAAATATTTTTAGCTTTACTGGAATCATTCGGTGGAACTTTAGATAGTACCGATTTTGAAAAGCTGCTTTTCCATTATTGCCAATTTTCGCGTAAAAATCATTATGACTTTTTCCCATACAAATTTGGCTACTTTAGCCATATGTCCTATCAAGATAAAAGAGTGCTGATAAGCCATGGGATGCTGGAAAATGCAGATAAATTTATCCTTTCTAAAAATGAAAATCATTTTAGCAAATTAAATAAGGATGATCAAGATTCACTTCGGAAATTTACTTCTTTGTTTAAAAACAGTAAGGGTAATGAGCTCATAAAAAAAACATATATTGACTATCCCTATTTTGCGGTGAAAAGCGAAATTGCCGAAAGAATTCTTAATGAAAAAGAATTATCTGCAGTAAAAAATGTTAAAAACTTTTCGCGTGATAAAACCCTATTTACCCTGGGCTATGAAGGTCTTACAATTGATTCTTACATCAATAAATTAATTTCAAATAATATTGCCCTTGTTATTGATGTCCGTAAAAATCCGCTTTCTATGAAATACGGCTTTTCAAAAACCAAAATGAAATCTTATCTCGAAAATGCCGGTATTGATTATGTCCATATCCCCCAGCTTGGTATTGTCTCTGAGTTAAGAAAAAATCTTAAAACCGAAATCGACTACAAAGAATTATTTGATATTTATAAAAATGAAATTCTTCCGCAAAATATTGAATTCATCAAAACTGTAATAGAGCTGCTTAATAAATATAATAGAGTCGCGCTTACTTGCTTTGAATCCGACCACACTTCCTGCCATAGGCATAAAATAACTGAATGGCTGGAAAGCGATTCTTCTTTTAATGACCAGATAATTCATATCTAACTAAAGGGAAAATGTATCTTCCAAATGAAATCCACGATGCTAAAGTTTTAATAACGGTTAAAACGTATCCGCTCCCTTCAAATAAGTACGAAGAGCTTGTTTGCACCGCTGGCTTATTAGAAGATGGTAAATGGATTAGAATATATCCCATCCCATTTCGTTCTCTTCCTTTTGGCAAACGATTTGCTAAATTCCAATGGATTCAACTTAACTTAATTAGAAATAGTTCTAAGGATTTCCGCCCTGAAAGCTATCGTCCTATTGGCGATGCCGCTAATTCAATTCAACTATTAGAACATTGGGATACTAAGACTAAAGGTAACTGGGGAAAAAGGAAAGAAATTGTTTTAAAAGAAGTCTTCACTAACTTCACCGAATTAATTACTGCTTCTTACAGTGAACAGCATAAATCTCTTGCTACTGTTAAACCATTGGAAATCATCGATCTCGAAATTGAAGAAGATAAAAGGGATTGGAAACAGCAATGGCAAGACTATTATGATCAATACGACCTTTTTACTTTAGATGATACCGGTGAATCCAAACTAAGAGAAAAGCTACTGAAAGTCCCTTATAAATATTATTATAAATTTCTAACCGAAGGCGATAAAAAACCGCGTAGAATAATGATTGAAGATTGGGAGATCGGCGCATTATATTGGAACTCTCTTAGAAGCGCCGAAGGTGATGAAGTTAAAGCAAACGAATTAGTCAAAAAAAGGTACTTTGAAGAATTTACAACAAATAAGGATTTATATTTATTTGTCGGTACCACTTTACAATTCCACCGCCGCAAGGCTCCTAATCCGTTTGTAATTATTGGAGTGTTCTATCCACCGAAAGAAAAAGAAAAATCGAACTCATTTTTTGATCTACAATGAATAATAGAAAAAATCCCCAGATATTTATCTGCCATTCTTCAATTGACAAACCATTTGTTAGAAAGTTAGCTCAAAGTCTAAAGACATATAATATTGAAGTTTGGTTTGATGAATGGGAAATTAAGGTCGGTGAATCTTTAAGAGAAAAGATTGAAACCGGGATTACAAAAAGCTCTTACTTGTGCGTTGTATTATCAAAGAATTCAGTTAAGTCTAAATGGGTTACGCGTGAATTAAATGCAGCATTTGCAAAAGAGATGGAAACCAACAAAGTTTTCATCCTTCCTCTTTTAATTGATAAGTGCAAACTGCCGTTATTTCTTAAAGACAAAAAATATGCTAATTTTTTAGAAAGTTATGAAACCGGTTTAAATGACTTGTTGGAGTCAGTTGGCATAATAGATAAAAAAGAAGAAGATTATATTAGTAATTATTTTGTAAGATTTACAAAAATTAAACCGTTTTGGTGGGGAATATGGAAGCAACCTAATGAATCTAGATTTATTAGTGCAGGCTTATTTATTTCTAAGATTTATAATGATGGTTTTGATTTTGAAATAAAAGTTGGCCGAGGTGCGCATACAGGCGGTATTTCAGGTCGTGCAAAAATTATTGATTCATATCATGCAATTTATAAAGAAACAATGGATAATAATTTAGTTGAAATAAAATTTGAGAAAAAAGGTTTTTCTGTTCCTACAATTATAATTGAGGAAAATTTTGGCGCTCATTATTATCACGGTCAGAGGGCATATTTCTTAGGTCCATATATATTTAATGGCGATATTCTTATTGAAAGACAAATTCTTAGCGATGAAAGTGTAAGCAAGCTTTATGAACTGATGGGTGAATATTACTGGCAATTTAGAAATAACTTTTATGATATTTATAATTCAGATAATCTTGATGATTTTAAATGTAAGGTATTTTCCGGTGGAGTTCCTGGTTTATACACAAGCTATGAGTCTATTATTATGCTCGGAAATAAAGGAGAAATTTTTGCTGCTTATTTAGAAGATAAAGGTTTAAGATATTTTACTTCAGAATCAGAGTATAAAAAAAAGTTTCCTAAAACAATTGAAGCTTGGAGAGATAGATTTAAAGAAAGAAAAGTAATTTTTTCAAAACCCAAAAAGAGAAAAGAAGATCTCTATTTTTAATAAGGATAGTATTTTTGAAACGCTTAATCGAAGTTGCTTTACCCATTCGTGAAATTTCTGCTGAGTCTGTTAGAGATAAATCTTTACGGCATGGTCATATCTCAACCCTTCATCTTTGGTGGGCACGCCGACCCCTTGCGGCAAGCCGTGCTATTGTGTTCGCTTCTCTTGTACCCGACCCAGATGATACGGATTGTCCTCAAGCATTTAAAGATAAAGTTCAAGAGCTTCTTGGCAATAATCCCAAATATAAGCCATACAACAACCAGCCCGATACTCTAAGAAACCGCTTATTATCATTTATTGCTAAATGGTCTCAAAAGAAAATTGATTTTGATGAAGGCAAATCTTCCGACAACCCGGATACTAAGGAAATGCTTGATGATAATTCTCTTGTTAAATGGGAATCTTCTATAAATCCAGCAATCCTAAAAATTGCAAGAGACTTAATCCAATCTGCTTATGGTTACACACCTACTGTTTTAGACCCCTTTGCCGGCGGAGGTGCAATACCGCTTGAAGCTGTACGCCTTGGCTGCAATGTTATTGCTAATGATTATAATCCCGTTGCACACATTATTGAACGCTGCACTTTTGAGTTTCCTTACAAATACGGAAGACCGGGCGAAGTTGAAATATCTTTTGATGAAGCTAAAAGAATGGGAATTTATGAAAAGATATTCTCTGAAACTGAAATGAATATTGTCTCTGAGCCTAAATTGAATTATGGAGAAATGAATCCCGGAGAAAATTGGTTTGAACTCAATTACTGCAAAACGCGTTTAATATCCACAGCCGACAACAAAATTAAACTTGAAGTAACTAATAAACTTGTTTTTGATGTTGGACGCCATGCAAAAAATATTCTTGAAAGAGTAAAACAAAAAATCGGTCATCTTTATCCTCCTGGTAAAGACGGCAATCCTGTTGTCGGTTATCTTTGGGCAAGAACTGCGCCTTGCAGTAATCCAAGCTGCAAAAAAGAAATTCCCTTACTTCGCTCTTTGATGGTTTGTGATAAACCTAATAAAAAAGTTGCACTAACGCTAAATATCAAAAACGATGAAATTATTTTTGGTATTGCAAGAGATAAAGAAATTAAATTTAAAGAAGGAACAACTATTACTAAAGGCGCGCGTTGTCCTTTCTGCAAAGAAATAACTCCTACAACAGAAATAAAAAGATCAAGTTTTGAAGGAAAGTTGTTAGAAAAAATGACTTGCGTTATTACAGATACTTTGCATGGTAAAGATTATAGACCAGCCGAAGCATCTGATTTAATAGCATTTGAAGAATCTAAAAATTTTATTAAATCAGAATTTATTCCAAATGAACAAATGCAAGAAATACCTGATCTTGTTAGCGGTCGTGGCTGGAATTTTAAAACATGGGCAACTTTGTTTAATCCAAGACAAAGTTCATTTTTATCAGTGATGATTGAAACAGTTAAAGAAGATTTTAGTATTATTTTAAGCGATGATTATTGGTTATCAGTAATCTCATATTTGTCATTGTGGCTAAATAAAATCTCAATGAATATGACTAATATGGCTATATATCATATTACTGGGGAAAAGTTTTCCGTGCCATTTACTCGGCAAGCCATACCTATGGTTTGGGACTACCCGGAAGCTAATCCATTTTCCGGTTTAACTGGTAGTGTTGAAAGCCAATTATATTGGATATTAAGAGTAATTGAACACGAAAAGTTTGCCAATTCAGATTTTAATAACAATATTAAATGTTATCTTGGAGATGCTGCTTTAATTACCGGAAAAAGTAATTCGGTTGATATTGTTATGACAGATCCTCCATATTTCGATGCTATAGCTTATGCTGATCTTTCGGACTTTTTCTATGTTTGGTTTAAAAGAACATTGGCAGACATATACCCTGAAGTGTTTTCTACACCAATGACTCCAAAATCAGAAGAAGCTACTGCTTTAAAGCATAGGAATAATGGTAGTGTTGAAGAAGCAAACAATCACTTTGAACTAAAGCTCGCACAAAGTTTAACGGAAGCAAAAAGATTATGCAAAGATGATGGAGTAATTTCAATAATGTTTGCTCATCAAAGCACTCACGCCTGGTCGGCATTAATAAATGCAATTTTTAAAGCCGGTTTAAACGTCACAGCTACTTATCCTATTGATACGGAATTAACAACAGCGCTTAAAGCAAACATGGCAGCCCTTTCTTCTTCCGTTACAGTTGTTTGCCGTCATCGTGTTTATGGTAATGCAACAACTTACAGCAAAGTAAAAATAGAAATTGAAAAAGTTGTTAGAGAAAGTGTTGATAGATTTTGGGGTTATGGTTTTAGAGGTGCCGACTTAATTGTTGCTTGCTATGGTCCTGCAGTCGGTGTAATCGGTCAATACGAATATGTGGAAAAACAAGGCGAGCCGATTTCAATCAGCGATTTATTAAAAGATGTTCGCGAAATAGCTCTTAAAGCAATAGCCGGCGCTTTCACTGGCGACGTTCATTCAAAATTTTATTTTGTCGTTGCTAATATGTACAGCACAACTGAAATAGATTGGGATGATATTGTAAAAATTGCTCAGATAGGCTCCGGTGAAGAAGACGCAAGAATTTTTTCTGACCAGTATCATTACATTATAAGAGAAGATAACAAAGCTCGATTAGCGCTTCTTAAAGATAGGGAAGATTTTATTCCTGCTTGGGATAAGTTACCTTTAGATGCAACTTTAATTGATCAGCTTCATTCTGCAATGTATCTCTGGAAAAATCAGCAAAGAGGTAATCTCATTCAATTACTCAAGAATAATCAGCTAATTGAAAACGATCCTCTATGGAAACTTGCGCAATCTCTTTTTGAAGTATTGCCAAAGGAAGTTGATGATAAAAAAATTATTAGTGCGTTGCTCTCCGAAAGAGAAACTTTAAAGGTAGAAACGAGAAGAGAAATTATTAAAGAAGAACAATCAAAAGACAAAACTCTCTTTGACAATTAAAATATTAGCCCATGGATTTATCCATGGGTAAATTAATAAGGAATTATTTCAATGGAATTAAAATCTTGGTATTCAATCTGCTCTCCGCACGAAGATATTCGTAAAGGCAATCTAGATGAATCTACTTTTGCTGTTGACCTTTGGGGTGTTGTAAAAGGTCATGCCCCTCAAATGTATCTAGATGCAGACGAGTTTTTCAAAAAAACTTATATAACCGAGGGTATTAAAACCGTTATTAGAAAAGCAGCCTCAGCACTTTTCGATAATACTGAATCATCGGATAGAATTTTAGGTCTTCAAACTTCATTTGGCGGCGGCAAGACTCACCTTTTATTAGCTCTTTATCATCTTGCTAAAAGTAAAAATGCTGCAGAGCTTATTAATTCTGTTACTGATATTCCTAAAGACAAAATTCATTCAACTTCGGTAAAAGTTGCGGTATTTACAAACAAGACATGCGATGCTACGCAAGGAAGAAAAACCGAAGATGGTTTGCATATAAAAACTATTTGGGGCGAAATTGCTTATCAGCTTGGCGGCAAAGAGCTTTATTCACTTATTGAACAGAATGATAAGTCAAGGACAGTTCCCCAAGGGCTATTTGAAGAGATATTAAAGAAGGCTTCTCCGTGCTTAATTCTAATTGATGAATTAGCTGATTATTGTGTTGCAGCTTCCGGCATCAAAATAGAAAAAACTACTTTTGCAGATCAAACAATTTCATTTATTCAGCAGCTTAGCGGCGCAGTTGCTAAAACACCCGGGACAATGGTTGTTGCCACTCTTCCTGCAAGCGATGTTGAAGTAGGTGCCGGCGTGCTTGGTCAGTCTATACTCGATGCTTTGGAAACAAGATATTTTAGAGAAGCAATTGATATTAAGCCGGTTCAAGACCAAGAAATTTATGAGGTAATTAGAAGAAGGCTTTTTGATTCGGTTGGCACAACAAAAGAAATAAAAGAAGTAGTTGATAAATATTACCAGATGTATCGTAAAAATAATTCTGATGTTCCTTCAGAAGCTGTACAGCCAAATTACAAATCCTTACTTGAAAGAGCTTATCCTTTTCATCCCGAATTAATAGAATCTCTTTATCATCGCTGGGGTAGCCATGCTTCTTTCCAAAGGACAAGAGGTGTTTTAAGATTGCTCGCAACTTTGGTTGCGGACCAATGGAATAGGAAAAATGCTTCAACACAAAAATGCCCACTAATTCAGCCATGCCATATCAATTGGACATTGGATGCATGGAACGGCGCTCTTACAAGATTGTGGGGAATCGATTTTCAACCCGTTATTCCTGCCGACATTTCTTCGGAAACATCTAATGCTGTTTTAATAGACAAAGCAAAGGATGGTGACTATGAATTGGAGCGAATAACGGAAGGTATTGCCTCGGCAATTTTGTTAAATAGTTTTGGCTTAACAAGCCAGAGAGCTGGTTCAAACACAAATGAAATTAAGCTTGCATGTTCCCAGCCGCATCTTAATTGGAACTTAATAGACGGCGCATTATCTGATCTTGAAGTAAAAGCATTTTATCTGCATACAACAAGCGGTCCCGAAAAAAGATTTTGGTTTAATACTAAACCTACAATCAATAAATTGATTTATCAGTATACAGTTACCTTCAGTGGAAAAGATTTTAATCTTGAAATTGAAGAGCACCTTAGGAGTCAAGTTGGGCAAGGGATTCAAAATCTTAAAACACTTGTTAATCCCGGCTTTGATTTAGCCGAACAAAAATTTCTAACGCTGGTATTACTGCCCCCCTCCATTCATTGGATTGAAGACGCAAAAAATAATCGTGCAAAAGAAGTAATACTAAAAATTTCTAAAAATTGCGGCACACGTGAAAGAATTTATAGAAACACTTTACTTTTTTTATTAGTTACAGAATCCGGTGCTCGAAATCTTCAAAATGCATTTCGTAATGTTGCAGTTATTGATGCAGTACTCAAGGATTATTCAAGTCAGTTAGACCTGGAACAAAAAACCGATCTTAAAAACAAACTTGATGACGCAAAGAAATCATTTTTAGATTCATATTCTGCAGCCTACTCCGTATTAACCCGTGTTGAAAAAGACACAATACATTCAGAAGTAATATCTGAGCCAAGAATGAATATAAAACAATATCTTGAAGCAGTTTGGAAAAAGAGCATTGAACTCGAATGGATTCAGATTAAACTTGGTAGAGTTAGATTTGAAGAATCCGGTTTAATACCCAAAGAAGGCGGAATCAAATTAAAAGACGCTGCCGATTACTTTTTACGATTTACCGATAAACCAATGATTCCAAACAGTCAAATTATTATTAATGCAGTAAGTGAAGCAGTTAATGATGGACGGATAGGAATTGGCTTAGGTACTTCAATAAGCAAATTGCAAAGCAAATTCTGTAAAAATATTCCTTACTCATTCGATTGGTCTGACGATGCCATCTGGATAATTCCCCCCTTTGAAATTCCGCTGGAGCCTAAAACAGATAGCACTGCTTCATCTACGGCTACAACTACAGCCACAACAACAACTACTCCGCAACAACCACAGCCTCAACCGGTTACTTCGACAACAAATCAAATAAAGAAAATAGTCATAAGCGGAGAAGTTCCGGTAGAAGAATGGACACAAATATTTAGAAGTTTCATTCAGCCAACAAACACAATGAACTTAAGAAAGCAAAAACTCAACATCCACTTTGAATTTGAATCCGGTTCCTCATCTCCGATGAACCCCGATGATTCCAAAATAAAATCGATGAAAGAATCCGCCAAACAATTAGGTTTGAATTTTGAAGAAGATGAATAAAAATATATTTCCATATAAATTAAATTTTTACTTTCAAATCTGTTCATACCCGCCGTTACTTAGCACGAGTATTGTCCAAAGAAAAAAGGAATAAAAAATGGAAGAAGAACCCAAAATCAATACCACACCACAAGTTACCAAGCCTATAAATCATCCTGTTAAAATAGATGATGAATATCTTTCCCAAAACTGTATTGAAAAATGTATTGAGGAATTCAATAAAATTGTATCTGGCGAGCATAATTCCCCTCTTGAAATAATTACTACTAAAAAAGTATTGGAAGTAGATCCATTGTTAATCGCATACTTTATCCTTTTTAAAAAAGAATTTAATAGTCTCGAAATTATATTAAAATTGCATGTTGACACACCTGAGAAAATCATAGCTAAAGTTGGTCAATATAAAATGCATGCGCTATTTACATGTGGTGAAGACGTTTTTTCATTACCTATACATAAATCAGAACTAATCCCAGAGAGTTGGATTGTTTGGTCCGAAAGCTTTTTACCTATCACTTTTATTGATGTAATAAAATATGAGGTTACATTCATTGATTTAATTAAATTCCAAAATTTAAATGGAAAAGTAGCTTATGAAAAAAAACCCAATAATCTTTATAAAAGATGCAGACAATTTTTATATAATAAATTTCTAACAGAAAAAGATGGGCTTCTATATCTTTCTCAATTAGCTTTTTATAAAGCTTTAGAAGATGCAAAAATTCTTAGTTTCTATTTATACAAAGATTTTCATGACAACCAAGAAATAACCGAAGAAATCTGTATTAAAGAAAAATTTCAAATAGGAACTTCTTTAAGGAAAGAAAAAGCCTTTCGATTTTATAAAGCTGTGCAAGAAACTTTAATTTTCAATCATCTTTCTAAGAAACCACCAATTTACACTTTTATTTATGCCACTTTATTGTCCTCACAATTATTACCAGGTGAGTTTAATAGCGAAAATTCAAAAGACATTATTAACACTCTCAAAAACCTTTGGATTTTTACTCAACAGCTTGTTGACGGCTTAGATGAATTAGCTAAAAATATTTATGAACACTCTACTAACAATTGCGGCGTAATAACTGGTCGTGTTTATTCTAGAGGCGTACTCCAAGAATTACAAAATGCAAGTCAAAAAAATAAAGAAGTATTTGAGATTTATTTGGGTTCATTTAAGAATTCAGTAGGAAATATTATTGATAGATTTTTTGAAATTAACGTAATTGATGGCGGAAAATGTGGTGTTGTTCAAAAAGTAAAAGACGAATTGGAGAAAAGTTATAACAAGGATTTTGAACAAGATGACATGGATTTGTTTATCAATAACGAAATCAAATTTAGCAATTTCTTAAAACCATCTAATAGTCATCTTTTGAATCAACAAACTAAAAGAGCAACTGCACATTTGGGTCTGCTTATATTCTCCAAATTGATTGAAGAAAACAAAGGTTTGATTCGTGCTGGAACATGGGCAATTAATAGTACAGTCGATCGTGATAATGTTCTATCTTTCCCCAAAATCGAAAAGACTCGTTTTAATAACGATAGTGCCCCATTATGTTCTTTGGGTACTAATTATCATTTTTTACTTCCATTCAATCCCAACGAACCTGTTAAGCCCACAATTCCAATAAAATATGAACTCCCATTTGAATCAACTACTTTAGAAATGAAAAATATCGAGGATCTGTTAAATTATGATGTTATAGATTATTCAGTGGGTCACGTTTACGATGTAAGTTTAGAACCTGGTAAAAATTATTTATTTATAACTAATTCAAGTCAAAAGTTATCAGCAGCAACAAGAGAAGAAGAATACGAATTTTGGAAAGAAATTAATGATGCTTTCTTTCTGCCGCATCTTGAACAGATACAAAGCAGCAACCCTAAAAAAAAATCTTTTGTTTGTCTCGATCTTAATAAATCTGGAATTAATGTTAGTCAACTTTTCCGTTTATTGGGCAGATGGGAATTAGGCTTTTCCGGTTGTCCGCTTATTGTTTTCAACATACCTGTCGTTCTTTTCTTTAAACTTATAGAAATTAATGAATACTACTACTTTAAATTAAAAGAAGAATATAAAATCCCCTACTGGAACATAAATTCTTTGATTTTATTTTATTGTTTTAGCGAAACTGAAAACGGTAATTTTTATTTTACTGACGCTTTATGGGGTGCTGTACGAAAGAATTACTTGTTTGTCAATCAATTAATTAATAAAACAAATTTTAATGCAAGTATCACTTCATTTAAGACTAAAAATCCAAATGATATTGAGTTGAAAGAAGTTATCAATAGTGATGCGGAAGAGATAGCGAGTAATAAAAACTTTCTTGCTCGTTTTGGACTTTTTCAAAACGGTACTACTCTATTACCATTCGATCTATTGCTCAATAGTCCCGAAGGATTAACTTTATTTGAGCATAATGCATCAGTTTTACTTCAAAATGAATTGAAACCTGAAAGTGAGGTTTGAAAGTGGAAGATATTGTTAAAGCAATAAAACAGATTCCTGGGTTTAAATTATCAAAGTCACATTTTTTAATAGGATCTAAAATACATCTGGAAGATTTTTATTTCGCCAAACGTTTATTCCAAAACAGCTTTTTTGCCAGTAAATTTGCTTTCTTAATTACTAAGCATATCATTGAAACACATCAAGATATTTTCGATAAGTATATAGAGATTTTTGCAAAAAATAATAAATTTGAGCCTAAAGATGGTATTACTCTTCTCGGTTATGGTCTTTATTCAGAATTATTAGTAAGCTTAGTAGAATATTTTTTAAAGAAAAAATATGGGACTTTAACAAATATTATAAATCATAATATTGTTGATGATGTTGAGGAAGTAAAATTAATTAAAGGATACGAAAAACCTAAAAAATACGTTATACTCATAGTTCCAATCTCAAGCACTTTTTCAACTTCTATCAAGATAGAAGAAACATATGGTAAAGATTCGGAGATCTTATCTCCACACATTAGCATAATTCTAGTTTCGGATGGTACATTAACAAATTCTGTAACCACTCTATCCCAGAAATTTGGATGGGAAAAAATTGATACGAAGAGTCGAATAATAAAAGTAAATGCATTTTATGAAAACACAGATAACAAAGACAAACATGCCGAAGAGAATAAAAATCCCAAAGAAAACGCTGTTCTCAATGATAAATATGTTGAAGAAATGACTCATACAAATGCGGACATAGTTGTCGAAAATAAGTCTACCCCACAAGTTAGCAAAACTAAATCTCAAATATATTTTTTAGCTCTTCCTTCGAAATGGTACGATATTAATAAATGCGAATTATGTTTTCCCCAAAATCCTTTAGAAGAGATTTCATTACATTTTACGGATAAAACTTCAGTTACACCCTCATTAATATACGACATTCCGCGGGGTAGGATAATCGAAAAAGAAAATTTAAGACGGGAATTTTTTATAAAACCTGAGGCTCTTGCATATCAACATCTTAAACGTGATGGTACTCATTATAGTTATTATATATACGTTGAAAAGTTTTTTATTGATAATAAAGATAAAATAGAGAAGTGGCTTTTAACTGCTATAAAAGAAAAGATTAATTATAAAGAAACTGAATATGCGCTTATTGTTGCACCAGGCCATTTTTCCAATGCCGGGTTTGTCAATCTGGTCAATGAATTACTCTTCAATAATTCAGCAAATATTCTACATTATGATCCCAGAAAAGATAATATCCAAAATTTTCAACTTTTTTATCGAGATGAAGTTAGAAGTGCTAATAAAATATACTATGTTGATGATACCATAACTACCGGCAATACATTTACTAGGGCTAATTATTTTGTCAAGCATACCCGTGAAAAAAACGAAAAAAAATTTCACTCTGGTTTTGACGCATGTATCATCTTATTGGACAGATCAAGTCGTTTTGTTAATAGAAACGTTTTAAGGAAGTTGCCTTTAAAAGGAAATGAAGAACTTGGCGATAAGTTATTCTCTTTTGCTAATCTTCATTTACCTTCGTTAAAATCCAATCAAGGTGAGTGTCCCCTTTGTAAAGAGAAAGAAAAATATGACATTTTATTTGAGAACTCCTTTCTTGATAGATTAAAGGCACATTTTATTAAGGAATCTAGGAAGATTACTCCCAAAGATATTTCTGAAGTTGATGACCAACAAGAAATATTATCAAGCAATTTGCGCATCAATTTCGACGACGAGAACAGATATATAAAAAGAGTTGAGGCAATCCATAGAATTTATGAATGGTTTATTATAAATAATATCCCAGATGAGAACGAAACATTTTCCAAGTGGGCTGTGAAACTACTAAAGGAGCCAGTGGTTCCATTTCTAAAACCATCCTTAAGTATGGAAGAAAAAAATATCTTTGAAAGTGAAATCACAATCTTGAAGGTCCTTACGCAGCCGCCTTTTATTGATTATCAGCCATTACGAAAAAAAACATTCGATTGGGTCAATCAGCTTTTAGACAATCAGATTAAACAAATTACTAAGGAAATAAAAAATGGCAATTTTGAATATCACTCTTTCAAATACTTAAAGTTTTTGATACGTAGAGCTGGTTTGCTGAATTCTAATTATTTAATATCAAAAAACATGTTCTCGTTAATAAAGCTGATTTATGATAACTTAGACCTACGCAAGGTATTTAAAGCAGAGCTTAAAATTATTTATGGGAATATTGAATATACAAAAAAAAATATACATGACGCTAATAAAAAGCTTATTCAATTAAAATCAGAAATTGATCGGCTTAATCAAGCGGTCTTAAATTGCAATGAAGAACTTGAAAAATATAAACATAAAATAAAAGATATTAAAGACAACTATGAGAGTATTGAACAGACAAATAAAAATATTCAAGACGCTAATAAAGAGCTTGTTCAATTAAAATCAGAAATTGATCAGCTTAATCAAGTGGTCTTAAATTGCAATGAAGAACTTGAAAAATATAAACATAAAATAAAAGATATTAAAGAAAACGTTCGTGACTTCAATGTTTATTTTTCTGCTCAGGTTAAAGAGCTTTTATTCTTAAATGAAGCGAGAAGCGTTAATCTAGAAAAAAAACTTATTGAATATCAAAATGATGGTAGTAATTCCCTTCCTTTTACACAATTCCTTCGCATACTTAGTGAGGAAAATGGGATTCTCATTCAACAGTTTTGGGAATTTATAAAAAAGAGTTCTAAATGGGATAAAAAGGATATTTATGAAGATACTACTGTTATAAATGAAAAGATTAAAAAAATTTTGAAAAGTGGATCCGTCAAGCTTCACTACAAATATGATACATTAAAAGAATTTTTTAGCTATTCTTTATCAGAAGAGCCATCCGAAAATATCCCTTTTAATAATTATTTATGGCTTAAGAATTTCTTTCTAATTGAAAACAATGAAGAAGATAGAAATCCTCAAAAATCAAATACACCCAGTGCTGTACAAAAAAATAATAATAAAGATAAGCTTACTTTAAGTCAAAAAACAGATTCGATTATCGAAAGACTAAATAATATAGTCTTCGATAATGATAAAAACGTTGGCGCCTTTTTCATTGTTGAATATAATCCTGAATCAAATGATCCGTATTTTTTGGCTTTTAATAAAGGAAAGTCAAATGGCACAATTGATAATTTTAGAGACAGTAAATTTATTTGTGATTTTATAAAAGGCAAACATGATAACACCGGGCAAGTAGATTCAAAAAAAACTATTATAGAATTTCATAGAGTTGCTGATACAAAAAATGGTTACAAATGGTTGGATTTATATTCAAATAAAAAGGATACGTTTGAAGAAGGAATTAAACAGGGTTTTATTTCTGATAATTTTAATAGATTACTTTTAGTCCGGATTAATAAAAAATCTTATAAAGATCAAAAAGCAAAAGTAATTGAAACTTCTCAAGGCGTAATTGGCTTCTATTTCAAACAAGATGATCTAAAACTTACTGATATAAATTTAACTAGGTACTTATTATTATTAAGAGAAGATCTTAGTTCTTTTATTCATAAACACCATGAAAATAATGAATTTTGGGAATGGAGAGAAGCAAATATTAGAAATAAGCTTTCTTTATTAACTGGGCATGGGAGAGGAATGTTGTTAGCAATAGCCTCAAAATATTCAAAGTATGAACCTATTGTAAACACGATGCTTCATGTTCAGCAATTTGTTTTAAATTATGCTGATGAAAAAAGAATAAATAAGGACACTCCTCCGAATAAATTTGTTACACTTAAATTATTTAAAAATTATTATTCCTCAAATAGGATTGATTCAAATCCCGAAATCAATCTAATATCAGAAATTTTCCAAATGACCAATCAAATATTCTTAGAATTTGCTGAAGTAGAAAATACGTTAGGTTCTATTGACATTTATATAAATAATGAACTAGTAAAATCAGTTGATCAAATTAATAAAGATATTACTATTGTAAATTATGGTGATGTAATAATACTTATATTTTTTGAATTACTTGTAAATGCTAAAAAGAATCGTTGGCATTTTAATGTACAAACTGTTGAAAACTATAAAAACAATATTATTTGGATAGATTGGGTACGAGATAATTATTCACTGACTGTTAGTATTTCTAATACTGGTCCTTTTGTCCGAAATGAAATTATCGCAGATTTGAATAATGAAGCAATTATAAATATAAAAGAAGATGGCGATGATGCAGCAGGTTTAGCACTAATTAAAACTGTTCTTAAAACTTTTAGCTTAGGAAGTATATTTTTTTCTAATAACAAGAACGAGTTAGATAAAACAACTGGTTTAGGTAAATTTACCACAATAATAACTTTTGACTCAAAACCGTTATTCCCTCAAAAGAATAAGGAATAATTTAATGCAAGTATGCAAGATATTATTTATCGAAAATCAAAAAACTCAATTTGAAACAATTGTAGGATTTTTTGAAACCATCAATGGAGAAATTTTAAAAGAATTAATTACTTACATTATACCAGGCAATAACAATTATGATGATTTAATCAATAATGTTCAGAAATATATAGCTGATGATATCGAAGCTGAAAAAAAGAATGAGGCTTTTGCAAAAATTTTAAGTATTATTAAAAAAACGGATTTTAGCATTTATGATTTCATTATCTTTGAAATTTATCCTAGAAAAGATGGAACTTATGATAACTTTATTGACAATGTACGTGTTCATCTAAATAATAATTACAAAGATAAAATTAATTTTATAGCTCAAACTTATATAACAAAATTAATTGATGTATTAAATGCGGAAGATAAATTTGATTTCGTCATTATTGATCATAAACTTGTAGGTTGTCATAATTCTAGATCTGGGGTACATCTTGCGGAATTGTTGAGGAAACATAATGCTTACAAATATAAAATAATTTTCTTAAGTCGAAACACCTCTAATGATAAACAAGTAACAAAGGAATTTTCTGAAGTGTCTTTAACTGCCTCAGATTATATCTGGATAACAAAGGGTTATGCTGGGGTAGCAATTCTGCAAGAGGACTATTTCCGTACCCAGGTAATAAATGAAATTAAACGTTTGTTTCAATCTCAAGATAAACAATCTATTGATGATGTAATTAGAGACCTTCGTGAGAACATACGTCTTTTGTTTAATACATTTGACGAGCTTAATTCTAACGATGAAGATTGTCTATTAGATTGTTTAACTACGGATAATTCCGAAAAATTGCAATATTTTGGAAATAATATTCAAACTCTACATGATATTAACACGAGTTTAACAAATATTGATGGATTTGACTTGGATAAAGCAAAAAATATTATTGAAAATTTAAGAGAATTATGCAAGTAAGATTAAATGATACATATCCCCAAAGTAGTATTGCTTTTGTAATCGAGTTAATAAGTATAGCATCAGTTTCTGTACTTACATACATCTTAACTAAAAACTTTTTTTATTTATTTATTCCGCTACCTTTTATATTAGCGGTTATTGGTCTTATAAATATTATCATCAAGAAAACCAAAGAATTTTATTCAAATGAAATCATCTTTACTTTTGAGACCATAGTGGTTGCTTTACTTATAGCTACTTTTGCAATTACCGGTATTTACCCATGGTTATTCTTACCGTTTTTTATTCAATTATTAATTGTAGTACTAATTGTCTTTTACAAAGAATTCAGACTAAGTTCAGAGAAAGCCGTAAATAACCTTGTGGAGATTTATATAAAACGGTTACATAAAAAAGCAGAAGATAAAAAAAATGATGAGTCAATTAGGCTTGAAATTGAAGATTATAAGTTCAACCAAACTAATGCTCATTATAAAAAACATAAAATAATATCTAAAATAAAAGTATATGGCATTTCTTGTGCTGCATTACTTTTTATTTCAATATATTTAGTGTGGTATTTTCCTTATTATAATGAAAAAACCAAGGAAGAAAAAAATAATAGCTATAACGATAAACTAATAAAAAAAATAGATTCTCTAGAATTTTCAATCATTTCTTTAAAAGATAGTTTATCAAAAATGATGAACTCTAAAACTATTAATCGAGTTGGTAAGCAGATTCAAGAAATGGATTCGACGCAAAATTATAATTTTAAACCAATATCCCACAAAAATATTAAATAACTTACTTGTTTTATTTAATTCTTTCCATATAGATACGTAAGCTGTTTTTTGTAATTTTATCTTCAGCCTTTTCAAATTTATTTTTAACTTCTCTACTCGGTTTAATCAAATTATTTCTCACTTCGATTCCTGTTATTTCTATTGGTCCAATTTTATACTTTGTTTTTCTATAACTTATTTTCATATGGTTAGAAATGATTATGTTAATAATATCTGTGATTAAATTTCTAAAGTCTTTCTTTGATGAAAAGGTTAAATCACCTACATATCTTGTGTACTTTATTCCATTGCATTTACAAATGTCAATAAGTTCCTTGTCAAGAAGAATTGCAACTAGATTAGTTATATATGTGCTTGTCGGTATTCCTTGCGGTACCGAGTATTTATATGTTGTTAATTTTGTAAGTAACGAACTTACGTCCACAGAAAATCCATTCGAGATAAACATTTTATAAACATCATTGTACTTAACCGAGGGGAAAAAATTCCTAAGATCTGTTGTAAAAAAGTATTTATTCCCTTGGTGAATCTTTGCGTTTGAAATGTTATCCTTACCCTTCACTCCACCCTGTATGTAATCTTGGAACTCAAATCTTGTCAATATTCTAGTCTTTATTCTTTTTTGAATCTCCTTTAATACCCCGGTACTAGGGCAAATTTCCCTCGTTTCAACTTTCCCGTTTTTAATCTTAATTTCCCATCTTTGCCTTTTTTGGGTTTATTATAAGGCGTATAATACTTATCTAAGTTTCTAAATATTTCATTTAAATCATTTTTATTTGTTTTAAGAATAAAGTATAAGTGATTCAGACTCTTTATTGCCTCCATTAAAAAAAGTCTTTAATTACTTTCATAAAGGTTGGATTCAATTGCTTAAAGAAATCTCTTTTATTAGGAGGGATATCATTTTCCTTTAGAGCCATAAAAAAGATAATTGGTAAAGGTATCTCAAGATTCCTGCTTATTTCAGTTAATGTTGAAATAGTAGGATCCTTTTTATTGTTTTCAATTTGGGATAAGTAAGTAATTGAAATATTGCAGCTTTCTGCAAGTTCTTTTTGCTTTATTTTTTTTTCTTTCCTAATCGCTTGAATTACACTACCTATGTCCATGCTTACCTCATCAATAAAAAGAATTAAGAAGACTCCTCACTAAAAAATGTTTTTAATATCATTCCAAGTCTTAGGATCAATCATTATCTTTAGTAATTCAATAATGACTGTTTGAATGATAGCGCGTCTTTGAGACTTGCTGCCTTGCGTATATTCAACACTGAACTCCAGCAAATTCTGTCTCACATTTTCTAAGACGCTGCATTCTTCAAGTGAAAAAGAACTACGGTTCTTTGAAACGACTGAATCAAACGATTCAATCAACTCTTTGATTGAGTATTGGGCTTTCATAAGAATATCTCCTATGTTTTGTTTTGACGGCAATATTACCGCCCGCCTGTTAGTAAATATTGCTGTCCCTCGTAGTTCTCGGAGAGTCTTCTTACTCGAAAAAATAGCCCGCCTTTAATTATTATTATTTAAACATTAATATTCATTATTCGATGGGTTCTATGTTACTACATCTTGATAGGAATAATCGTACAACAATACACGGGGCGCGCAACAAAATGGCTATGCCATTGTGTAACTTAATACACTTCATTTTTTCAGCAATAAAAACTTTTCAATCTCAGAATTTCAAAGAACTTGTACAAATATAACAAACTTAAACCAATAGTTCAAGTTTTGGCTTTAATAGTTAACCATTAGCTTAATAACTATGCTAAAAAGCACACTTAATTTCTTCCATGTTTAACTTGCTTTTTATATTAAATATTTCCTTTCTCTCTTCTACAGTGCTTCTCTAATTCCTTTCCTTTTTTTTTGCAATAAAAAAAGTTCCCATGCAAAAATTACATAATATATTTCCCACCGTAGCACAGATTACTTATCAGTGCCTTAATACAATCATTCATTCAGTCATTCAACCCATTCACAAAATCCTCCACTTCATTAAACTGTGCCTTTGCGACAACAAAGGAAACATCAGCTCCACAAGAATAGCCATGTTAATCATCGTCCTTTGGTTCCTCGCAGACTGGCTAATGGAATTCCACTCCAAAGGCATCTACACCCTCACCTGGGAAAAGCTCACCCTGCTTACATCCGCTTTCGGCTTAAAAGCTGTGCAGAATTTTTCAGAGAACAAATCCGGAAGTGACCAATGATTGTCTTCGTAGCTGAAGCTCATCTCCAGAGTGGACTGATTTAAAGAGAAAATCTTCTTACGATAGAATTTAAAATGTAATGAAATAATTGCAAATTGCACCTAAAAAGAAATTCGTAAAGAAATTATACTGAAAGATATTACTTAAGGGCACCTCTAAAAACTACATTTCTGGATGCGGCGATTTGATAAAACATCTCCCATGGTTCTCTTAAAACGAAAATTTATCCCTTAGTTTTATTGAATGCTGCTATTAAACGGTTTGTAAAGAAAGATTCTTTGACAATGTCATAGATTTTAACGCTTCCGGGCATAGCTATTCCATGGCAACAACTATTTTCAACTGAACACAACGACAAATATTGTATGTCAGATTCATCATACCAATTTTTGCTCTGGCT
>JAMCWE010000200.1 GCA_023475265.1 Bacteroidota bacterium | reverse complement strand
TTAATTAGAAAGGTTGGCAAAACCTATAAATATTACGTAACAGAATTTGGAAGACAAGTAATAATCACATGTTTGAAGTTGAAGAATTTAGTGATTATACCAAGCCTCAATTTTGTTAACGCCTAATCTATTTCTTGCCAGTTTTGGTTTTAATTTTATTGATAAGGTACTAAATAATAAATTTAATCCTGTCAAAACTAGATATTTATATTTCCATTTATCCTTGATAAAAACCTTTGATAATAAATTTACAACCTTCCCTTAAGCATTCAATTAATTTTAACCTCAGAATGAGAAAAAATTCATTAGCGATTGAGTTTTAACTCTAACACTTTCAATTCCTCCTTGATTGTTGCCGGGGAATTGAAGTTTTAGCTGATATGGATTTGTAGATGTTTTGAAATTTATGATTTTCTTTTAGAAAAGATACGCTTATATTTCATGAAGATTAATTATCATTTGAACAACGAAGAGATTTCTCAAAGTTTTCCCAATAAAATTGGATTAGCCGAGTACAATAACAGGATGAATAGAAAAAAAATTTATTGGATCAGCCAACTTTCAGGCTGGACAATTTATGCCGCAGTAAATATAATTGTAAGTGCCGCGTTTGATTATTTTTCATTCGAAAGAGCAATTATTCTCCTTTACCTTTGTTTTTCCGGCCTATTATTAACACATATCTTCCGCGATATAGTTAAGAAAAACGGATGGTTAAACTTACCGCTTAAGAAAATTATTCCGCGGGTAATTATCGGCAGCATTGTTACAGGAACAATTATGTTCATCCTGTTTTATTTGGTAAATCTTGGAAGTCACCAATATCATTTAACCCATATTAAAATTGCATTTTTCTTTGCAGATATATTTCGCTTAAGTACAACGGTTTTGCTTTGGGCGTTAATATATTTTGCAGTTCATTATTTTGAAAATTACAGGCAAGTTCAAATTGAGTCTTTAATTTGGGAAGCAGCTGTAAAAGATTTTGAGCTAAAGACATTAAAATCTCAGCTTAACCCGCATTTTATGTTTAATGCATTAAACAGCATCAGAGCTTTGATAGAAGTTGAACCTAAGAGTGCACAAACAGCCGTAACCAAGCTTTCAAATATTTTAAGATATTCTTTAAAGATGGAAAAAATTGAAACTGTTCCGTTTGCCGAAGAAATGCAAACTGTTTCCGATTATCTTGCATTGGAAACCATTAGATTTGAAGAACGGTTAAAATATAAAATTGATGTTGATCAGAAAGCTTCTAATATTGAAGTTCCGCCAATGATGATTCAGACATTAGTTGAAAATGGTATTAAGCATGGAATTTCAAAGAAGACGGAAGGCGGCGAAATAAATATTAGATCTGAAGTGATTGATTCTTTTCTTCACATTAAAATTCGAAACACAGGCCAAATAAATGATTCCGCTTTATTAAATGCAACGGGTTTCGGTATTAACAATACAAAACACAGGCTGCATTTACTTTATGGAGAATCAGCATCATTTTCAATTAAAAATAATTCTGATAAAGAAGTTGTAGCAGAGTTAGTAATTCCAACCGGAGGTATAAAAAATGAAAGCTTTAATAATTGACGACGAGAGATTAGCAAGGGTTGAACTTCGCAGACTTTTAGCGCCCTACAAAGAAATTAATATCGTCGGAGAAGCAGTTAATGCTGATGATGCAGTAAATAAAATTTCTGAATTAACGCCGGAGCTTATTTTTCTCGATATTCAAATGCCCGGCAAAAGCGGATTTGAACTTTTAGAAGAACTAGACAGCGTTCCGATTGTCGTATTCACAACTGCGTATGATGAATATGCGCTTAAAGCATTCGAATATAACGCAATGGATTATTTACTAAAACCAATTGAACCTAAACGGTTGGAAGATACTGTAAAAAAAATAATTGAAAGAAATAGAAAAGAATCTCTTCAAGGATTTGAATCTCCTGTGTTAAAGGAAAACGATCAAGTTTTTGTTAAGGATGGCGACAGGTGCTGGTTTGTTAAGCTTACAAATGTTAGGCTATTCGAGTCTGAAGGAAATTATGTTCGGCTTTATTTCGAAGAGAACAAACCGCTAATACTTCGCACATTAAATTACCTTGATGAAAGACTGGACGGCAAAACTTTTTTCAGAGCCAATAGAAAACATATTATTAATCTAAAATGGATTGAGAGCATCGAGCCGTGGCTAAACGGCGGTTTGCTCGTAAAATTGAAAGGCGGAAACAAAATCGAAGTTTCAAGGAGACAAGCAATTAAGTTTAAAGAGATGTTGAGTTTATAAAATGAATTTTAATTTTTTCCAGAAATAGAAATATGATTAGGAAAGTTCAAGTTCAAGAGTAAGTTTAAGATTATGATGGAAAGAATTTTTTTTAATTGAAAAGTTCCCATGCTATTCCAAAACGAATTCCACGCCGCGGCATTGGATAATATGGAATAATGAAATAAGTATTATCCAATAAATTTTCCCATGTGAAATAAACCATAGCAACCTTTTGTATTTCTCCGGCAACTGTAAAATCTAATGTAGATGCTGCATTCAAATCACCAAACGAAGAACTTCGCTTACCGGTATATTTAAAAACCAATCCGGTCTTTAAATCCAGATTTTCGTTGAAGAGGATATCTTTATAATAAATTCCGCCCGTAAATTTTACTTTAGGAAATAAGAACAATAATTCAGAAGAATTGTTTGAAGTGTAATATGAAGTTTGAGTTTCAAAATAAATTTTCCAAAATGAAAAATTTAGATTTGCTCCAACTCCTAGCAAATCAGAATTATATTTATCTGAATAAAAAAGCGGATATTGCTGCGGCAAATTGATCTGAGGCAAGAAATAATTATTTCTTTTAAATACTTTTATATCAGCAAAAACATTTTCAAATGTTGATGTAAAACCAGCCTCATAATTTTGTGTATAATTTATTTGTTCCCCGGATTTATAAAATGAAAATCCGATATAGAATTTTACTCGGTCTGAATTTTTGTACGTAAGATCAGCACCAAAACCGCTGTTGGTACCGTTTGCAGAAGGGATATTGTTGTTGCCCGCGCCATGTAGAAGTTTATAAAAAACCGATGGAGTTAAACTGCTATCGATAATATTTGCAGAAGCTATGAATGAAGCGGAAAGGTTACTGTAATTTACCGGGAAAAAGCTGAGGTTGTCATTCGTAATTGAATAATACTTTAAATCCCCGGATTCATAATTCCCGTTTAATTGAAAATCAAAAATATCTTTATGGTAATCTTGTCTTAATGAAATTCCGTAAACTTTATTTTTATCAACAGATTTAAAGTAAGAAGAATCCTGAGATTGGTTTAATTCGGTGTAATCAAAATTGTAGTAAAAATTTAAATCAGTAAATGAGTTCTCAAAATAATTACTTAATAATCTTAAATTGAAAAAATGATTTTTATAACTTTGATTTCTTAAAGGAAAATTTACAGGAGCTAAAAAACCATTGTAAAGAGTATCGGGCGAAAGTGTAGGAATCATATCTATATTAACTCCACCGTTTAATCCAACAGTAGAATGGACAAAATCATAAGTCCCGGTAATGTTAATTTTGTCCGATAAAAAATATTTCAACTGAGTTTTTGCCTGCCAGGTGCTGAAGGAAGAATTTGTATAACTGGCTGTTGTATCGTATTTACGATTTGTAACATCGAAGAAGATATTAAATTTATTATAAACTTTTTCATTAAAGATCACGTCAATCATAGCTTCGCCTGATGGACCTTGATAATATTTAATTCGAGAATAAGGTTGTAGAGAAATAAAATCTCTTGTTAAGAAATTAATCGAAACAGGATTGTTTAAAGTGCCGTATAAAAATCCTCGCGGGGAAGGAATTATCTCAATAGAATCAATACTTTCAGATTGCAGATTATTAAGGTCAAGAAGATTTTGTAATCTATTATTCCTCAGCACACCATCTTCTAAATAGCTGATTCCGTCATAACCAACGCCGTATAACATAATTTCATTCGGCTGCCCAATGAATCCGTAATCTCTTGTATACGACAAGCCCATCGGTTCAAAAAAATCTCCGATATATCTGTAATCTAAAAAGTCAATAGTTTTTCTATTTATAAAACTGCTATAATCGTAGAAGGGTTTTTGATAAATCGGTTTTAAAGTATCGGGCTTAATAATTTTTTTTTCTTTAAGTGAATCAACAACAGTAAGCGTATCGTTAACAAAATGTTTCGTTGTATCTGTTATTGATAAATGATTTTTAGTTTTAACTGAATCAAGTGATTGAGAAAATAAATTTATAATGGAGAAAAAAAATATTAAAAATAGTTTCATTCGGTTGCGCAAAGAGAAATTTTATTTTTTTGAATACACATGAAAATAATTAAATAATGTTTAAGCTACAAAGCGAAATGATTTTGAACTTAGATCGGTAAACAAAATTTTAAAATTTATCAACGGCTATTTTAGTGCCTATGGTCAAGTGTTTGCGAGTATCGGCCCAAATAAAATTTTTTATAAATATTAGCCGATCATGTTTCATTTGTAGTATTTTATATTTAATTTCACTTTCGAAATAACTAATTCATTAATAATAAATAAAAGGATAGCGCTATGGCAGACAAATCAATGACCAAATCTCAAATTCTTGATCATCTATCAAAGAAGACCGGTTCTACCAAAAAACTTGCAGGGCAGTTTGTGGACGAATTGGTTGCATTAGCTCATAGAGAAGCTAAAAAATCGTTCGTGATTCCTGGCTTAGGAAAATTGGTTGTCGTTAATCGTAAAAAGAGAATGGGTAGAAACCCTGCCACCGGCGAAACCATGGTTATTCCTGCTAAAAAAGTTCTTAAATTCAGAGTAGCAAAAGCGGCTAAAGACGCTATTATGCCTAAAAAATAATTAGAGGTTCTTATAAAGCCCGTTTTAATGCGGGCTTTATTTTTTTATAAGCTTACCTAAAATGTTGATCCTGTTCAAATGCAATTATCTATCCTTTCCAATTTGCAGTTGTATTTCTTATCTTTATTTATCAAATGAAACTTCTATATTCATATATAAAACATTACTGGAAATTTATATTGCTCGCATTAATTTTAGCGGCAATCAACCAGGTATTTTCTCTCCTCGATCCGTGGATTTACAGGATAGTTATTGATAGATACGCAACAAAATTCAGCCAGTACACAACAAGCGAATTCTTTAAGGGAGTTGTGCTGTTGTTGGCTGCTGCGGTCGGTGTTGCGTTTGTATCCCGCGTGGCAAAAAACTTTCAAGATTATTATGTGAATGTTATTACACAACGGCTTGGCGCTAAAATTTATAACGATGGAATTAAACATTCGCTGCTTCTTCCTTATTCATTATTTGAAGACCAAAGAAGCGGGCAAACGTTAGGAGTTCTTCAGAAAGTTAGATTGGATGTTGAAAAATTAATTAACGCAGTTATCAATGTTCTTTTCACTTCTTTAGTCGGGATTATTTTTGTTACTATTTATGCGATCAATGTTTACTGGCTAATTGCGCCGGTGTTTTTCTCTGCTGTACCTTTGCTCGGCTTTATAAGTTCAGTATTAAGCAGGAAGATTAAAAAAATTCAAAAAGTAATTGTTGACGAAACAACTTCGCTTGCAGGCGCTACTACTGAATCTCTTAGAAATATTGAATTGGTAAAAAGCCTTGGATTGGGAAAGCAGGAAATCAAAAGACTCAATTCTGTTACAGATAAAATATTAGTCTTAGAGTTAAAGAAAGTAAAGTACATCCGCAGCTTAAGCTTTATTCAAGGCACTTGTGTTAATTTCCTAAGAACGAGCATAATATTTTTAATGCTCTATCTGATATTCATCAAAGCAATAAGTGTTGGAGAATTCTTCTCATTATTTCTTTATTCGTTTTTTATTTTCGGACCATTGCAATCTTTGGGTGATATAATAAATACTTATCGGGAAGCAGAAGTATCATTAAATAATTTTGATAATATTTTAAAACTTCCAATTGAAGCAAAACCTGAACATCCAAATAAACTAGATGATATTAAATCTCTAGAATTTGAAGATGTAAGTTTCCGTCATCAAACAGCAGTAACGAGCTCTTTAAATAATATTTCTTTTAAGATAAAGACTGGTGAGACGATTGCTTTTGTAGGGCCATCCGGAGCCGGTAAAACAACTCTAGTAAAACTTTTGGTTGGATTGTATGTCCCAAAGTCGGGGAAAATATTTTATAATAATATTCCCGGAGATCAAATAGATTATGATGAGCTGAGAGAAAAAATCGGATTCGTAACACAAGATACTCAATTATTTTCCGGCACGATTAAAGAGAATTTATTATTTGTTAATCCCGATGCAACTGATGAAGAATGCCTTGATGTTTTGGAAAAAGCGGCGTGTCAAAATTTATTGGCAAGGGCAAATCAAGGTATCAACACTATGATTGGCGAAAGCGGAGTAAAAGTTTCCGGCGGGGAAAGACAGCGTCTTTCAATTGCACGTGCGCTTTTAAGAAAGCCGAACATTTTAGTTTTTGATGAAGCTACTTCTGCACTCGATTCGCTAACTGAAGATGAAATTGGTAAAACTATTAGAGAAATTTCCGCGAGAAAAGATCTAATTACAATAATGATTGCACATCGGCTTTCAACGGTTTTACATGCGGATAGAATTTATGTGCTGGAAAAAGGAAACGTAGTTGAATCAGGAAATCATTATGAATTACTCGAGCTGAAAGGTTTGTATTATGCAATGTGGCGTCAACAAATCGGAGAACGTGAAAGGGAAGTTTCTCAGATTGCTGTTAACAAAAACGGTGATATTATTAATCCATAATTTTAATGACTATTCAATTTTGAAATTCGCTAATCAACATTCTGATTAAGGAGTTCGTTAATGAAACTATTCCGGCATACATTTAGTTTTTTCACATTCATTTTATTTCTTTTTTTTAATTCTATTTTTTATGCTCAAACAATTTCCGGTCTTATTCAGCCAATTCATCTTACTGCCGGAACTCCTGATACAATTATTGTAAGTGATCTATTCTATGCAAAAGATTACAAAGTAAATTTTTATTCCAATAAAAATATTGATATAAAGTTTGATCAGGCGAAGGAAATTCTTGTCCTAACTGCGGAAGAAAATTTTGAAGGAATTGATTTAGTAGAATTTAATTTTCATAACCGGAAGTATGAAATTCCTGTTCAGGTTGTGATGACGCAGTTTCATGAATTCAGCTTTAAGCCAAGCGGAACTGTACAAAGTGTAAATTTATTCGGAACATTTAACGGATGGAACAGAAATAATCTACCAATGAATCGGGATGCAAATGGTATTTATCATATCTCTATTCCGCTCGAAGCAGGAAGATATGAATACAAATATTTCGTGGATGGAAAAGAATTAGTCGATCCTAACAATCCGGTTAAAACACCAAATGGAATGGGCGATTTCAATTCTGTACTTGTAATGGCGCCGAAATATACCGACAAATTATTTCTTCATGTCCTTGATCAGAAAAAATCGAAAGATGGAATTGAGCTTCAATATTATTATGAAATAGAAAATCAAAAGAATCCGATTAATTATTCTAACATTATTGCTTTGATTGATAACGAAAAAATTCCTGCACAGAAAATCAAAATAGACGGCAATAAAATTACTGTTGATTTCAAATCCAGCGAGCTGATAAAAAATCCTTTCTTTAGAATTGCTGTTAATCAAGACGGACAAACTACTAACATTCAAACAGTTCGATTTGTCAATGGAGAACCTGCCGGCGACGATAAAAATGTTACGCTGCAGGATCAAATAATTTATTCTATTATGATTGATAGATTTTTTGACGGCGATTCTTCAAACGATAAGCCGGTTCACTTGCCTGATTTATCTTATAAGTCAAATTACGATGGGGGCGATTTCCAGGGTATAATTGATAAAATTAATTCCGGTTATTTCGATTCACTTGGTGTAAATACTTTGTGGCTTTCGCCAGTTGTAGATAATCCGGACAGCGCCTACCGCGAATATCCTGCGCCGCATCGCTTGTACACAGGTTATCACGGTTATTGGCCTCTGCATTCATATCGCGTTGAAGAACATTTCGGAACAATGGCGCTTCTTAAAAAATTAATACGGTTGGCTCATCAGCATAAAATGCATGTCTTATTTGATTATGTTGCTCACCATGTTTTTATTGATAATCCAATTTATAAAAAACATCGCGATTGGTTTGGCACTTTGTATCTTCCTGATGGAAGAAGAAATTTAAGATTGTGGGATGAAGAAAGATTAACCACCTGGTTCGATGTTTATTTGCCGACATTTAATTTTGTCGGATCAAAAGCAGCGCGGGAAGCAATGACTGATAATGCCGTCTGGTGGCTGAAGGAAACTAATGCTGATGGTTTCCGTCATGATGCGGTTAAACATATTCCAAATAGCTTTTGGAGATTATTAACTTACAAGTTGAAAAAAGAAATTGAAATTCCTGAAAAAAGAAATATTTATCAGATTGGTGAAACTTTTGGAAGCTATAAGCTTGTCAGCTCTTATGTGAATAACGGGCAGTTAAATGCGCAATTCAATTTTAATCTTTATGATGTTGCAATTCCAACTTTTATTGACGAGAAAAATTCTTTCGTTCCGCTCGCAAACGAAATTGAAAAATCTTTTTTGGTTTATGGCTACAACAATTTGATGGGCAACATCATGGACAGCCATGATAAAGTTCGATTTATGGCTTATGCCGACGGCGAAATTCCTTTAACCGGAAATGTTGATGCTTCACAAATCGGCTGGGATAATCCGCCGACTGTAAAACACGAATCGAGTTATAAAAAATTAAAATTATACTTGAGCTATCTATTAACTATTCCGGGAATTCCGGTAATAGATTATGGCGATGAAATTGGAATGACCGGTGCAGCAGATCCGGATAACCGTCGTATAATGCGCTTTGGAAATCAGCTTACCAACTGGGAAAAAGAAACACTTGCTGATGTCAGAAAGATAGTTTCGGTTAGAAAAAATAATTCTGCTTTGCGGTACGGTGATTTTCAGACGCTTGATGTTGATTCTACTTGTTTCGTTTATTTGCGGTCGGATATGAATGAAAGAGTATTGGTTGCAATAAATAAAAACGGCAAACCGCAAAATCTTAAAATTTCTTTGCCTGCTTTTTATAATCTTAGCAAAGCAGTTGATTTAATAGATTCTAGCACAATGGATATTAAAAATCATTCGCTTGAAATTTCAATCCCGGCAATTGGCTTTAAGATTTTTAGATTGGATTAAAATCTTATTGATAAAATGTGAATATAAAAATATTTAATTGAAAGACGTTTCATGTTTATACGGAAAATATTTTTGTTCTTAATAATGCTCTTTTTATTTAATTCATGTGGAAAGAAGAGCAGTCAACAAACAAATGAATTGGATTTAAAAATGAACAGCATAGCAGAGAATTATGTTAAATCAGTTTTGCGCATCGGTCAGCTTGATGCAGATTTTGTAGATGCATATTACGGACTGAAAGATTGGCAACCGCACGATGCCTTAAAAACCGGCGAAGATTCTACAAATGTTAAAAGTGAATGTAATTCTAAAGTCGATAGCCTGCTTAACCAGCTTGATGCTTTGAAGAATTATAAAGCTGATGAAATCGAAACGCTTAGGTTTAGGTATTTATACAAACAGCTATTAGCTGTAAAAGCAAAATTGTTCATGATAAACGGCGGTTCTTTTTCTTTTGATCAGGAAAGTAAAGCGCTATATGATGCATCCGCTCCGATTTATTCAAAAGAACATTTTCAATCGGTGCTTGATAAGCTTGATAAATTACTGCCCGGAAAGGGTGATGTATCAAAACGATTGGAAGAATTTAGAAAAGAATTTATAATTCCTAAAGATAAGCTTCAATCAGTTTTTGAAGCTGCAATTAAGGAATGCAAGAAAAGAACTTCCGAACATATTTCACTGCCGGCTAACGAAGATTTCAAAATTGAATATGTTACAAACAAACCCTGGAGCGGTTATAATTGGTACAAGGGAAATTATTTCAGCGTAATTCAAGTTAATACAGATTTGCCGATCTATATCGATCGTGCAATTGATCTCGCTGCTCACGAAGGTTATCCGGGTCATCATGTCTATAATTCATTATTGGAAGAAAAATTAGTGAAGGAAAGAGGCTGGATGGAATATACGGTTTATCCTTTGTTCAGCCCTCAATCATTGATAGCAGAAGGCACAGCAAATTTCGGTATCAAAATGATTTTCCCAGGCGACGAAAAAATTAAATTTGAAAAAGATGTTTTGTTTCCTCTTGCCGGTTTAGATCCGAACAAAGCAGCGGAATACGAAAAAGTTTTATCACTAACTGACGAGCTTAGCTTTGCCGGCAACGAAGCTGCAAGAAATTATTTGGATAACAAATGGAATAAAAAAGAAACATTAAGTTGGCTGGAGAAATTTAGTCTCATGTCGCCTGAAAGAGCCGAACAGCGTCTCCGTTTTATTGAGAAGTATAGAAGCTATGTAATTAATTATAATCTTGGTGAGGAGATTATTAAAAATTATATTGACAAAAACGGCGGCACAGAAAATCATCCTGAAAAAAGATGGGAGTTGTTCAAATTCTTATTGACGACACCGCAAACACCATCGGGATTAAATGAGCCGGTTATGTAATTTTCGTTTTTCAGTTTTAATATTTAAGTTACAGAAGAAAGAAGAAACAAATTTCTAATATTATATAAGAATTTATTCTAAGTTAGAAAAAGAATTTAAAACTTTTGCTTAACTAGTATTTCGATTATGGCAAACAAAGTAAGAATCGATACAGCTACAAAATTTTTTATTGCAATAATCGGCTTGACTGTTATTGGTGCACTTCTTAAAGAGCTCAACCATATCTTTATACCATTTGTTATTTCTTATTTCTTGTTTTTCTTATTTTCCCCATTTAACGAATTCATCCGGAAAAAACATGTTCCGCTTTTTTTAATAGTCATTTTCGATCTTCTAATAGTCATAATATTTTTTTGGGGATTGTCTTCATTCATTGTCGGTTCATTCATGCGGTTCGGCGAGCAAGCGCCAACTTACTTTGAGAAGCTTAATCATATTGTTTCCACCACAGCAATATCATTAAAGATTAGAGATCCTTTCTTTAGGTATTTTTCCATACAAAGAATAATTTCCAAAATAGATTATCAAGGACTTGCAGGCGGAATTTTCACTTCCACTTTTGCATTCATCGGTAATATTCTTTTCATTCTTTTCTTTTTCATTTTTATTGTTACCGGTCATCAGACGATTTATGAGGCAATTAAAAATAGATTCGTAAATAAAAGAGTAAAGCCGGTTCTTAAGGAAATGAAAAAGAAATATCAAACTTCACCGCAAGTTCCAAATCCGGATTTCAACCAATGGATGGGCGATCAGCTTAATATTGAAAAGCATGAGAAGGAAGAAATAGTTTCAAATACTTTTAAAGCTATAACCGAACAAATTCAAAGATACATTATTCTAAAGATTGCGATAAATCTAGCCGCCGGAATTATAGTTGCAATTTTTATGGCAATTCTCGGAGTTGATTTCCCAATCATCTGGGGCTTGTTTACTTTTCTTTTTAATTTTATTCCTACAATTGGATCAGCGTTTGCTCTTATATTGCCGGTTGTAATGACTCTTCTTCAATTTGGATCAATAACATTTGCCTTGATAGTTGCATTAATTCTAAGTGCAATTCAAACTTTATTTTTTAATTTGCTCGAGCCGAATTTAATCGGCAAGAGACTTAACTTAAATCCTCTGCTTATTTTGATTGCTGTGTTAATTTGGGGTTATATCTGGGGCGTTATCGGAATGCTGGTGGCAGTGCCGCTAACGGCTATTATCAAAATCATTATTTCAAATTCGAATTCGAAAAATCTAATTTTTATCAGCGAGTTGATGAGCAAGGAATAAAAGACAAAAATAATTTACGTTTTTTCTCACTCACTTAATCTTTTCTTCAAGTCTGTTTTTATAATATCGAAATGTACTCTTCCGATAGTTATTTCTTGAAAGATGTCGATCAAATTATCTTTTGTAATTTTGACAAAATCTTTTTCAAGCGGCGTAATGCAGACTCCTCCAATATCAACAGCAGCAGGACTTATCAAAATATTTTGCCCGTCTTCCGCAAAGTAATGTGAAGGGCGATGTTTGTTTCTTAAAAAGATTATAACCCTCCAGCCAACCCCATCCACATAAGAAGAAAGAATATTCATCATTGGTTCATCGTTATTTCCGAGAAGAGAGCTGTAAACCTGGTAGAACCGATTGAATGAATCGATCAAAATTTCTATTGAATCACTCTCAAGTGAAATGAATCTTCGCATTCCATCATCAATTGCTGCTGCCGAAAATCCGCTGTATTCGAAAAGTAATACGCCGTATTTTTTCTTTAATGAATCAAACTCATCTTCTATTGGCATAAAAAATTTGCTGCCCGCCTGAAAGTGTAAATGGTCCGGAGCCGATGCGCCGCATTTGGGCCCGTTATAAAAAACCATGTAATGCTTCGCAATATCTTTGCTGGAAGATAGAAGCAAATAAAAAACATCTTTAATTGTTTGCGGAAAATGATTGATGTTAGGAAGGGTAAAATGTTCCGGGAAAATCGGGAACGGATTACATAAAATTAAATATTCATTGTTATATAAAATTCCTTTTTGCTCAGCCGGTAAGTTTTCAAAGCATAAAAAACATTTGCGGTTCTTTATTGATTGAGCATCAACTTTGGCTGAGCTGGAAATAATTCTGCCGGGATTAAATTGTATTCTAAATTCAAATCCGTCAAATTCAAATCTCTTCGTCTGTACGGACTCAAGAGATTTATACCCATCGGCAAGCTGTTTCCAATCTTTCTTCTGCTGCTCTAATAAATATTTAGCCGCACTTCCGTAATCATTTTTATTAATAAACGATATGATTTCATTATTCAGAAATAAAACATCTTCAAATAATCTTTTCTTATTGGATCTATCCATTTACAAACCCGATATAAATTAAGTTTAAATACACCAGTTTAATTTTACTATTCGATTGGTAAAATCTCAATTGAAATTTTCTTTCATGATCTTACTTTTGTGAAGAGTTCAATTTTTGCCTGGCAAGTATTTCAAATGTTCTTAACCTGTCTTTATAAAGATTGTAGGTATTTTGTTTGTCAATTGATAAAGCTGCATCGGAGTTACCTTCCCAGCGTCTGCAGACATAAATTGGTTCATAGATTCTTCCGATCTGATAATTTCTTGAAATGGCAAGCCCAAGTGCGTAATCTTCTCCGTAGCTTACATTCGGTATTTTAATTTTTCTTAGAAGCGGCGTAAAGAAAGCCCGCGGCGCTCCTAAACCATTAATTCTAAGCGCATTATTTCTGCCGTTATTCGGCGTCCATTCTTTATGATCAATTATTCCCGGAGGTAAATCATTCAATTGGAAATCGGTCAGCTTGTATGAGCCGATAACCATTGCACATTTTTCTTTCCTGAAAAGATCAACTACTTTTTGCAGAGTAGTTTCATCAAAATAAATATCATCGCTGTCAAGCTGTACTGCGAACCTTCCGCACTTATCATGATGAGCGCCTTCGTTCCAGCAGCCGCCGATTCCAAGGTCTTCTCTTTCGGGAATAATATGAATCAGCCTGTTATCTTTTTTTGCAAATGCGCTTAAGATGTCAGTTGTCCCGTCAGTTGAATGATTATCAACCACAATTAAGTTGAACAGGAAATTTGTTTTTTGCTTAAGAACAGATTCAACAGCATCCGCAATTGTTTTAACTCTGTTCCTAACCGGAATTATAACCGAAGCTTCGAATTCAAAATTACCTTCAGTTAAATTTATTTTCTTGAACTTCGGTGCAAGGTAAGCTTTTATCTTTTTCAAATGTTCCGTTGCAGCTTTTTCCATTTCTATTTGAACTTCGCGGTTCTTCGGATTTACGTAATCGAAAAGTTTTTCGCCGGATTTTCTTAGATCGGATTCTACTGTTGTGTAAAGATATTCGGGAATTCTTACAACCGGACATTTTCTTGATATTCCCATTCGCAAGCTGTATAAGCCTGCAAATTTGTAGTTAGATTTTTTTTCTTCCATCGCTTTAATCAATGCTTTGCGATTGATGAAAAGCATTGAACCAAAATTAAAATCGTCTCGTATGCTTCCAAGCTGGTAATCGATAACCGGGTGAGTTGTCCGTTCGTTTCCCTTAACTTCATAATAATCCGAATAAACAAATCCGGCTTTTGTTGATTCGGCAACATTAATAAATCTTTCCAGTGCGAACTGCCCGAAGTTTATTAGAGTATCCTGCGTAATGAAAAGAATGAAATCGGTTTTTGAATGCTTTTTAATTTGTTCAAAAGTTTTGCTGGCGAAAAGCGAATCTATTTTTAAAATTTCGCAGTTATTATATTTTTCTTTTGTGTCTTCCCGGCTTAGAAGATAAATTTTTTCCGCCATGCTGGAGTTTTGAATTTCTTCAACGGTTTTAAATGTAAAATCATTACCACCGAAAGGTAAGAATGCAGTTATTTTATTTGTCATTTTAATCCCACTTAATTTATAAATTCATTTCAAAATTAATGATTAAGAGGGAAGATACAAAGGAACATTTGGTGGGTATAATAAGAAAAATTAATATTTTATTTCACTTCCACCTCCGTAGAAGCTAATATCTTCTTGCCGGTAATATCGGTAACATCAATTTTGAATTTGCCGGTATCAAAAGATCGGAAGGAAGCAGTTACATTCATTATACCGACATAATCTCCTTCTTTATCTGAAATGTCTTTCATCTTTAGTTTTATGTGTGAGCCTTTTCTTTCAACATCAAACGAGAACCTGCTGCTGCTTAAAGCTTTTACTTCCATCGAAGCAACAATGTTATTGTCTTTCTGAAAAACTTTTAAACTTTCAACTGAATCAATAAATGTTTTGGGATTTTTTATTAATGTTACATCTTTGCATGGAGTTTGAGAGAGTGCAGTTAATTCTATTATTTTGGTTGATGAGCATGAATATAAAATTGCTGCAAGGATCAAGATAATGTATTTTTTCATTCCTCTTCCTTTTGAAGGAAATGTTAAAAACTGTTTAAGTTAAATTAAAAAAATAATTAACTACTTTTTGGCTTTTAAAATATTTTCAAAATGTGGGAAAATTGTTTAACTGTTAAACTGTTTAATTGTTAAGGCAATTAAACAATTTAGCAATTAATAGCGTCTTCATAAATTTTAATTACTTTTTCCGTCAGCAATTCCAGATCAAAATTCTCAATCGCTCTTTTTCTTGATGCTTGCCCAAATTTAATTCTTGACTCAAGTGAATTTATTAGCAGCTCAATTTTATTTTTCAAATCTTCCGGATTTTTATTTTCAAATAAATAAGATGTTTCTTCGTTTACCGCTATATCAAGAACTCCATCCGAGTTTGAGCAGACAGACGGCTTGCCCATTGCCATCGCTTCTGTAAGCGCAATTCCGAATGCTTCCCCGTGAGATGGGAAAACAAAAATGTCCATTGCCGAAAGAACTTCCGGCGTATCGCTTCTAAATCCTGTAAAGATTACATTTTCTAATTTGTAATCTTTAGCCAATTGTTTAATTGATTCGGCATAATTATTCTCGCCGCGGCTTGCTTCTCCCACGATTAAAAATTTTAGGTTATCGTATTTTTTATTCAATTCTTTTGCTGCAGAAAGAAATTCTTCGTGTCCCTTGCCGGGACTAAATCTGGCAAGCATTCCAATTACTATTTCATTATCGCTAATCTTAAATTCATTTCTAACTTTTTTATTATCAACTTTCTCCGGGTCAAAACGCTTTATGTCTATTCCGTTGTGAAGAAGTTTTATTTTTTCTTCAGTAAGCGGACAAGTATCAATTAGATTTTTTTCGATTACCCGGCTGATTGCCAAGGCATAAGTAAGTCGGTGATAAATCCATTTATGCAAAGCATCTTTCTTTACAATTGCAGAGCCGACTTGCTTTGTTAAGATAAGTGGAGTTTTTCTTTTTAGTAATTTCAATGCAGGCACAAGCAGCCATAAATCTTTTGATGCCTGTGTATGAATTAAATCATAATTACCGCGGCGAATAATGCTTATCATCTTCAGTGTGCTGAACGGATGGAAGTAACCAGCGGCTTTAATAGGATGAATTATAATTCCAAGATTATTTGCTTCGATATGAATTCTTGATTCGGCGATGCACAAAAGTTCAACGGAAATATTTCTTTTCTGAAGCTGCTTTACAGCAGTTAAAGTAAACATTTCCATTCCGCCCCAGCTTTTAGAAAGACACGAGTAGAGAATTTTCATAAATCAAAATCAATAAATCTTTTTCAACATTGCATTGCTAAAATAGTGGAGTAGAATTTCATCGAACTGGTAACCTCTAGCAGCCATTACCGCGGCACCTATCTGGCAAAGCCCAACTCCATGTCCCCAGCCGGCTCCGGTTAAAATAAATTTTTGAGGAATACCGTTTTGCATATCTTGTTGTTCAACTATAAATGCGGAACTATAAAGATGGCTCGTTGACAATGTACGGCGGATTTCCAATTCCTTTCCGATAATTAAAGTTTTTTTAGTACCGATAATTTTCAGCTTGATTAGTCTTGAGGAATACCCGCGTTCGATTGGAACGAGATCAATTATTTCACCAAAATCAATTCCCGATTTAGTTTTAATAAGCTCAGAAATTTCCTTTTGTGAATATTCAACTTTCCATCTATAGAAATCGGTTGTCTCCAGATCATAATCAAGAAGCACTTGCGATAAGATTTTCTTATCCTTTGTATTGCAGAATGCCGGCGGATTACTTGTAATCCATTTTTTTGCATTCGCTTCATTTGAAAAATCGATATTATAATTTTCCGGTTCGTATTTATAATCCACGATGGAAGAAAGATAACCGTACTTTAACGGTTCCCAAACATTCTCAAAAGATTCTGAAATTCCTCCGCATGATTTAGAATAGCGTGCATCGCAAATTTTATTTCCACTTGCAAGAACAACACCGGCAGTTTGTTTTACTGCTTGCCGGGCAACTTCCGTATACACCTTAGTAATTCCCTGGTATCGCTGGCAGTGGTCGTCTGCACAAACATCAAATAATTTATGATCTTCGCGGTCATACCATTTTATGTGTTCGTCTACTGCGTTGTAAACTGATTTATAATTTGTCTTTTCTTTTTTCAATACTTTTGATTTTTCTATCTGTGCAAGAAGCCAGCTTCTTGAAATAATTGCGTGAGCCTTCAAAAGCTGTAATGAACTTTTAGCACTCATCTCGGAAGATATAACACTGATAAGATAATTTTCAATGGGTAAAATATTTATTGCGGTTATTTTCCCATTATCCTTCAATAATTTTAACGAGCCGGTAAATCTTTCTTTCTCTCTCCTTTCCCAATGAAATTTTACTCCGATGGTTACATCTTTAAGAAGGAAGGATTCTATTTCAGGTTCTTGAGGAACAAAAATTATTTCGTCCGAAATTTCAATTTTGTCTTCCCCTTTGCGGCAGATAATTCTATCTTCAATTAGTTCGGCGGTAAATCTTCCGCTGAAAACATGTTTCATCCCGGAGACTTTGAAGTCGCCGTGGAGCTCAAAGTCAATTTGTTTTTCAGATAGAATACCTACGCTAATTTTTGGTTCTTTTGTTATGCTGATCATTATTTATCATTCTCAAATTATAAAGAAATTTGTAAAAGAATTTATTTCTATTCAAAATATAAGAATTAAGTTTTAGAATTATAAGACAATAAGTGCGTTGGGTATTGGGATTTTGTGATTAAACTATTTAACTTGAGATAAAATTTCTTATAAAATTTTATTTCACCGGAAATTATTTAAATGACTAAAGCTCAAACAAAGACTGTAAACATAATCGGCTTTCCCATGGATTTAGGCGCTGACAGGCGTGGTGTTGATATGGGTCCCTCAGCATTAAGAATTGCAGGCTTGAAAGAAAAATTAGAAAGGCTTGGATATAAAGTTATTGACAGCGGTGATATTTATATTCAAATAATGGAAAAGCAAAAGGTTACTAATCCAAAACTAAAATATCTTAACGAAATTATTAGAACTGCAAAAACATTAGCCACAAAGGTTGAAAGAGTTTTGGAGAAAGGGCAGTTCCCGCTTTGTATTGGCGGAGATCATTCGATGGCGGTTGGAAGCATTGCCGGTATTTCATCTTATTGTAAAAAAAATAATCTGAAGCTTGGTGTAATTTGGATTGATGCTCATGCCGATATGAACACTGAAGACACAACGCCTTCAGGAAATATTCATGGAATGCCCCTTTCAGCTTCTTTAGGAGTTGGCAATGAAAAGCTTATTCATTTGTCAGGGTTTTCTCCAAAAGTTTTACCGGAAAATTGTGCGCTAATCGGAGTAAGAAGCATTGACGGACCGGAAAAAGAAAATATTAAAAAGTTGAATCCAACCGTTTATACAATGGCAGACATTGATAAGCTTGGTATTCACAGGGTTATATCAAGAGTGTTGAAACAATTTAAAGAGAAAGTAGATCATCTACACGTGAGCTTCGATCTTGATAGTGTCGATCCCTCAGTTGCGCCGGGCGTTGGTACACCGGTTCCCGGTGGTTTAAGTTATAGAGAAACTCATCTTCTTATGGAATCGATAGCAGATTGCGGATGCATTTCTTCGTTGGAAGTTACGGAAGTTAATCCGATTTTAGATAATCAAAATAAAAGTGCAGATTTTGCAACTGATGTTGTCGCTTCGATAATGGGGCAGAGGATATTATAAATTTTATTAATCAATTAGAATTATTGTGGAAAAATCCCAACCAATATTAACATACTCACTGAGTTTTTTAATTCTTGCTATGATTTTTAAATTTCTCGGCGTAATAAATCTTGCCAATGAAGAAATTCTATCTTATACTTTTATCTTCTACGGATTGAGCTCTGTTTATGCATCAATGGGGAAAGGTAAAAAATTACGGTTGTTCATTGGTACAGCAGTTTTCTTGATCGGAATAATATTATTCATAATGATTTATTTCGATATGTTCTATTCTCCCAAAATTATATTTCCATCGACGCTACTTATTCTTGGTATTAGTTCCTTGATGTTGTTTCTGGATAACACAAAGGATAAAGCCGTCTTATTTATTTCATTGATTTTTATTTTGATCGGAATTGTTTATTCAGTAAGCGTGGGGATGTTGCGTCTCAATTCTTTTATCTTTTCCTTTTATCATATTTTATTGAAATACTGGATTATAATTTTGATTGCAATAATAATTGTTGCAGCGATCAGGCGTGAGGATAAGAAATAAAAAATTACTCCAGTGTCCCGGTTAAATAAATTTTTGTCGAAGGTTTTAATGAACCGGCAGCAGGTTCTTCTGAAAGTAGAAATTTTGTTGCTCCTTTATTTGTCAATTCGGGAATTGTAAAAGGGAAATAGTCAAAATCATTTATTGACTTAATAACGCCGAGAGAAGCATACTTGCCATTAATAATAACCCAGAGCTGATAAGCATTATCTGAAGTTAATGCGGGCATGTCCGAAAGTTGGAGGAAGCCTTTACTATTTTCAAAACTGATTATCAATTTGCCAAATCCGTTTTTATTAATTTCAGTTCCGTTAAGATTTATGATCTTCACGTTTTTTGACTGAAGAATTTTTTGAATTTCTTTATTATCGGAAACCTGAGCCGAAAGATCTTTTATTTGCTGATTTAATTTGTCAATTCCTGATTTATAAACAGTCACTTCGGAAGTAACTTTTAGATAAACAAAAACAATTCCTGCGGCAACTAGTAAAAACAAAAGTATTGTTAGGATAAATCCGCCAACTTTTTTCTTTTCCTTTTTAGTTTCTTGAATACCGTGCAGCTGATAATGTTTTTTTTCTGTTAATGAAATTTCTTTTTGCTGTTTAGATGAATGTTCCTCTTTGTCATATTTTTCAGTGTCGGTAAATCCTGTTTCCTCTTTAGAAACAACTTTTTCTTTTTCTTCGGAAACCTTTTTTATAAACCCTTGAACTTCTCTTCCTTGAATTTGAGTTTCATGCGGGGGGCGCTTCAATTCAGAAATTTTTTCTTTAGTAGAAACTTCTTCAAAATTTTCTACATTATGCTGAGATTCTGACTGAATAAATCCTTCCAAAGGTTCCGGCTCTTCTGCTGAAGATTCATTTTCATCTTCAAGCAAAGATTTAGTCCTTCTAAAAACATTTGAAAGTTTTTCATCTTTTTCTGCAGGGCCGGATGTTTTTTGATCCGGAGAAATTTCTTCTGTTTTTGGTTTATCAAAAGCTTGTTTAGTTCGTCTTTCGGTTCTTATTCTGTATAACTTTCTGGCAACTTTGTCTTTCAACTCCATGCTTGGAGATTCCATATTCAAAATTGAAGGCAGTAAAGCGGCGAGATTCTGAAATTCTCCAAGGTCTGTCCATGATAATTCTCCGCCTTCTCCAAGGTATTCTTGTAAATTTAAAAGATCTTCTTTATCAAGACATCCCAAAGCATACGCATGAAGCAGATCGTTATATTCGGCATCAATTGCCATTAGGTTTCACCTTTTATTAAATTTCCTTTCAAATTACTTAAGGCAATTTTAATTTTCGATTTTACTGTTGCCAAAGGAATATTCAGCTTTGATGCAATTTCCTTTTGAGTCAAGCCTTCATAATAAGCAAGATAAATTACGTATTGCTGTGCGTCGGTCAGTTTGTTGAGTGCAGTCTCAACATTTTCTTTTAAATTGATTGCAGTTTTAATATTAAGCGAATCGATCGAAGGCGAAAGATGGGGGATAATATATTTATTTTCAAAATCTTCTGAATATGGTTCCAGATTATTATTTTCCTGCAAACGTTTCAGAGAATCAACAGCTTTATTTCTGGCAAGTGCAACAAGCCATGTATAAACATTCTCAGTGCTGAAATCAAAATAATTTGCTTTTTTCCAGATGATCGTAAAGACATCGCTTAAAACATCTTCAGCGGTTGTTTCATCATCTACAATTTTTTTTATTAAAGTATAAAGAAGTGAAGAATAACGATTGTATAAAGCTTCAAGAGCTTTAGAATCGTAGTTTGCCGTACGCTGCAATAATTCAATGTCGGTTGAAGGCGCACTTAAGGCCAAAGTTATCTGCCTATTATTTTACTGTGTTTTTCAGTGCAAAAGTAAACTTAAGCAGGCTAAAAATCAATTAAACGATTTGATGGATGTCTTTCAAAATTCAATTAAGATTTACTTTATAAATTATAATTGAATTTAAAATGAAATTAGCAACCGGTTTTAATGATATCATCGTATTATATGTTTATGCTTAATTCTGAATTTATTATCTTTGTGCCAAAAATAATTAGCAAAGAGAAAATGACTTCAAGTGAAATAAGACAGCAGTTTTTAGATTTCTTTAAGAGCAAAGAACATAGAATAGTTCCAAGTTCTCCGGTGGTTCCATTTGACGATCCCACATTGCTTTTTACCAATGCGGGAATGAATCAATTCAAAGATGTTTTTTTAGGAACAGGGACAAGAGAATATAAACGTGCGGCTGATACACAAAAATGTATTCGTGTTAGCGGCAAGCATAACGATTTGGAAGAAGTTGGCCACGATACTTATCATCATACATTTTTCGAAATGCTTGGCAATTGGTCTTTCGGCGATTACTATAAAGCAGAAGCGATCGAATGGGCATGGGAACTTTTAACTGATGTTTGGAAGCTTCCCAAAGAAAGATTGTATGCTACAGTTTACCGGACTGATGATGAAACTTTCGAATTGTGGAAAACTAAAACTGATATTAATCCAAAACACATTTTAAAGTTTGATGAGAAAGATAATTTTTGGGAAATGGGAGAAACCGGTCCGTGCGGTCCGTGCTCGGAAATTCACATAAATCTAAGCGATGATTTTGATAATCCAAAATATGTAAATGCCGGAACTCCTGAATGCATTGAAATATGGAATTTAGTTTTCATCCAATACAACCGCGATGAAAAAGGAGAACTCCACGAGCTTCCTGCAAAACATGTTGATACAGGAATGGGATTTGAAAGAGTTTGCGCTGTTCTCCAAAAGAAAAATTCGAATTATGATACTGATGTTTTTACTCCTTTGATAGAAGCTGTTTCCAAATTGTCTGGAGTAAAATATGATAATGAAGAAAGTAAAATTCCGATGCGAGTAATTGCCGATCATATTAGGACTTTAACATTTGCAATTGCCGATGGCGCTGTTCCAGGCAATGACGGACGTGGTTATGTTCTTAGAAGAATTTTAAGAAGAGCTTCTCGATACGGAAGAAAATTAAACTTGAATAAACCATTCTTATTTGAATTAGTAAAAGTTTTAGTAAATACAATGAGCGCAGTCTTTCCTGAAATTAAGGAAAAACAAAGTTATGTTGAACGAGTAATTAAAGCGGAGGAAGAAAGCTTTAATGTAACGCTGGATAGAGGAATCGAATTGTTTGAAGAACTGATAAAAGGTTTGTCGGAGTCGGAAGGAAAAGTAATTCCGGGAGAAGATGTCTTCATGCTTTATGATACTTTTGGTTTCCCTGTTGATCTAACCAATATCATGGCAAATGAAAAAGGATTTACAATTGATGAAGCTGGATTCAATGAATTAATGGAATCACAAAAGCAGCGAGGGCGTGAAGCATCAAAAGGAAAATTTGCTTCAGTAAATATCTCAGTCGGAGATTTAACTTCATTCGAAATGATTAGAACCGATAAGGCAGAATTTACCGGTTATGATGAATTAAAATCCGAATCAAAAATAACCGGACATAAAAAAGAAAACGGAAATGATCTTATTATCCTTGACAAAACTCCTTTCTATGTTGAAGCCGGCGGTCAAATTGATGATTTAGGAAAATTAATCGTTGCCGAAAATTCTTTAAATATTATTGACGTTACAAAAATTGATAACAAAATAATTCATGTTGTTGAAAATGAAAATGAACGTCGATTAATTCCCGGAATGGAAGTAATTGCCGAAGTCGATCAGAAGCGCCGCTGGGATATAATGAGAAATCATTCAGCGACTCATTTCCTAGATGCGGCGTTAAGAAAAATTTTAGGAACGCATGTACATCAAGCTGGTTCTTATGTCGGTCCGGATAGGTTGAGATTTGACTTTACACATTTTGCAAGAGTTAGTGAATCGGAACTAAGAGATATTGAAGTACTTGTCAACGAACAATTGCGGCTAAACATTCCGTTACAGCATCATCGAAATGTTCCTTTTGACGCTGCAAAAAAAATGGGCGCGCTAATGTTTTTTGGAGATAAATACGGCGACTTCGTTAATGTTGTACAGTTCGGAGATTTTAGCATGGAATTCTGCGGCGGTACGCACGTAAAAAATTCATCTGAAATCGGATTGTTTAAAATAACCAGCGAGTCTTCTATTTCCAGCGGTGTAAGAAGAATTGAAGCTGTAACCGGCGAAGGTGTTGAGTATTATATACTTTCCCAAATCAATCATCTTCAAAAATCGGATGCAAAGATTAATGAACTTCTTGACGAAAAGAAAAAGCTTGAAAAAGAAATTTCGGAACTTAAGCTGAAAGAAAAATTGGGACAGATTGATTCTGTCATTTCTAAGCCAAATGAAGTTGCCGGAATCAAAATTTACAAAGCTAAAGTGAATGCCGACAATATGGATGAACTAAAATCTTTCGGCGACGAATTGAGAAATAGAATTAAGTTTGGAGTTGGAGTTTTATTCACTGAGATTGAAGACAAAGTCGGAATAGTTTGTGTCGTATCTGATGATCTTATAAAAGATAAAAAATTAAATGCGGGAAAAATTGTTGGAGAGCTCGCAAAACTTTTAGGCGGCGGCGGCGGCGGAAGGCCGCATCTAGCTACTGCCGGCGGCAAAGAAGTAAATAAAATACCAATTGCATTAAACGAAGTTGAAAAAGTTATTGCCAGTTTTATTTAAGTTCTTCTATTGAATTAAATTTCTTTTTCATATAGGATTACTTTATGAGCAAGACAAAAATAAAATATGTCTGTTCGAGCTGCGGTTATGAATCCCTGCGATGGGTTGGTAAGTGCCCGGAATGTGAAAGTTGGAATTCATTTGTGGAAGAAATTATTGAAACATCAAAAAGGCAAACCACATCATTTTCGGGCAATGTATCGCTTCATAAAATTAATGAAATAACCGCCGTTGAAGGTGATAGAATTAAAACAGGCATTAACGAATTCGATCGTGTGCTTGGCGGTGGTCTAATGCCAGGTTCTGTTATTTTACTTGGCGGCGATCCCGGAATTGGTAAGTCCACACTTGCAATGCAGGCTGCTTCTCAAATAAAAGATAAAGTTTTGTATGTAACCGGCGAGGAATCGGAAAGACAAATAAAAATTCGCGCTTCAAGATTAAAGATTCATTCAGATGAATTTTATGTTTTATCCGAAACCGATTTAACTCCAATTATATCGGCAATAAATAGTCTCAAACCTGTTTTAGTTATCATTGATTCCATACAAACAATGTACAGAAGTGAGCTGGAAAATTCTCCGGGCACAGTTACTCAAATTAGAGAATGTACTTCGATGCTTATGGAAGAAGCAAAGAAGAAACATTATTCCGTAATCATTATTGGTCATGTTACAAAAGAAGGAATAATTGCCGGTCCAAAATTATTGGAACATATTGTGGATACTGTAATTCAATTTGAAGGAGAATCTCATCATTCATTTAGAATTCTGCGATCTCAGAAAAATAGATTTGGCAGTACCAATGAGATTGGCGTTTTTGAAATGCATGAAGATGGACTATCAGAAGTTAAAAATCCAAGTGAACTTTTTTTAAGTGAAAGAGAAAAGGAAACTTCCGGATCAGTTGTAACTGCAAGTTTGGAAGGAACTCGGCCAATTTTAATTGAAGTACAAGCTTTGGTAACACCTTCTAATTACGGAAATCCTCAAAGAGTTGCTACCGGTTTTGATCAAAGACGGTTATCAATTCTTTTAGCTGTTATTGAAAAAAGAAGCGGCTATAGACTTTCGGCAAATAATGTTTTTTTGAATATGGCAGGCGGAGTAAAAATAGATGAGCCTGCAATTGACCTGGCTGTTTGCTGCAGTATCGCATCAAGCTTGCTTGATAAAACTGCAGATACTAACAGTGTGGTAGTTGGAGAAGTTGGTTTAGGCGGAGAGATAAGAACAGTAAGTCAAATTGATAAAAGAATTCAAGAGGCGGAAAGATTGGGATTTAAGAAAATCATAATTCCACTGAATAATTCTAAAGGATTAAAAAATTCAGGGAATATCCAAGTTATTACAGCGGCTAGTTTATCTGAAGCGATCAAAGAAATTTTGAAATAATTAATTAGCAGCATTTACTGATAAGTATTAATAATTTTTATTAATGTAAAGGGTGAATAAGCCGAAAAACCTAAAGTTTTAATCAAAAAATGAAGAATTTATTTTGTTTTATTTGTTATTAATATTATTTTAAAAGGCGGTTTAAAGACCGCATTGTTTTTTCATTATTTTTTAGAGGTAAGTTAGTGAGTACTAAACTTTTTGTGGGATCTCTCCCGTGGGCAGTAAATGACGATGCTTTGAAAGCAGCTTTCGAAGCACACGGCAAGGTTGTTTCTGCTAAAGTTATTACCGATCGTCAGACCGGTAGATCAAGAGGTTTTGGCTTCGTTGAAATGGAAAACGAATCCGAAGCTACTAACGCGATCCAAGCTCTCAATGGTGCGGAGTTCAAAGGCCGTAACATTATTGTCAGCGAAGCAAAACCAAAAAGCTAAAATTTTTGGTGAATCGTTAGTTTTCTGAGCGCTCTTCTGAGCGCTTTTATTTTTTAAAAAACTCCCGCAATATTTTTAAAAACCTTAAAGTAATAACTTCATTTTCCCGTCCTATTTGCTGTTCGATTTCGCAAATTTCTTTTGTGTTAATGTATATGGATTTTTTATATATTAAATTGAGAAATAAAATTAACTGTAATTGAATAAGCTGAATTTGTAAATTTATTATTTTCATTAATAATTTATGAGTTCACTCTAAAAAGCTAAATTTCAATTTTAGTCCTTTTTAGATTTGTTATTGTAAAAAAAATCTGCTGAAAAAGTTTTTTCCACATCAAGTGGGAA
>JAMCWE010000157.1 GCA_023475265.1 Bacteroidota bacterium | reverse complement strand
TGCTTTAATTGAAAGCTCATGTTTTTTGCATCATCAATATTTTTGAAATCACCAACTTCTACTTTATAAAACGGAGGATTAAAAACTATATAAATGGCAGATAACTTAGTCTTAAAATAAATATCCGAACGCATTTGGTTAGCTTCTTCTAAATTATCTGTAGTTAAAACCTGGACACGATATCCTTGGATTGTTTTAATTACAACTTTACTTGAATCTGATTTGTTAGGAGCGGAATTATATTCATACCAAACATCAGACAAATTATTTTCTTTTGAATTATTTTTTGAATTTACTGAAATCTTTGCATGATAATTAGTTAAGTCAAAATTTTCCGGATATTTATTTTTAGTTGGTGCAATTTTTTCCTTCTCTTTTCCATTATTTCCATTTTCCTGCTGGTATCTGCTGCCTGTAGAAGTACCGCACGAGGTTAAATATAATGTTGAGATTAATATAAACGCCAAAATAATTAGTCTAATTTTCATAAATGTTTAAGATTATTACGTTTTAAAATTAAATCTAATATAAAATATTATCTAACATAAAATAAATTAAAATTACTCAAAGTTACAAAAATGACAGTAAATTGAAACAAATTACAAATAAGCGGTAAATTATTGAGCACAAAAAGAATAGATAAAGTCATTGAAACATTATTTTGAGAAAAATCTTTTAATTTAGTAAATTACAATATTATTAATAAAAATTTTATATATATGTCCGCAAAAAAGTACAAAATTCTATTTGTAACATCCGAAGTTGTACCATTTGTAAAGACTGGTGGATTAGCGGATGTTTCTGCAGCATTACCACAGATGCTGTCTGAAATGGGGCATGAAGTTCGAATCGTTGTTCCTAAATACGGCGCCGTTGACGACAGAAAATTCAAAATTCACGAAGTAGTCAGATTAAAAGATATACCTGTAAAGATAGGTAACAAAGACGTTGTCTTTTCTTTAAAATCTTGTTTTCTCCCTGGACAAAAAGTCAGGGTTCAAATTTATTTTCTGGATAATATAGAATATTTTGGAAGTCGTAATAGTTTATATGTCGACACGCTTTCGGGAGAAGATTATCCTGATAATGATGAACGATTCACTTTACTGACTATTTCAGTTTTTGAATTAATTTCAAAACTAGGATGGATTCCGGATATAATTCATTGTAATGACTGGCAGTGCGGACTGATTCCGGCATATTTGAAAACAATTTATAAGAACAACGAACAATTTTCAAAATTCAAAACTGTTTTTACAATTCATAATTTAGCTTACCAAGGAATGTTTCCAAAATCTTCATTTCATAAGACGGGTTTACCGGAAGAATTAAACTCAGAAAAAGGAGTAGAGATTTATGGAAAAATTAATTTTATGAAATCTGGATTATTATTCTCAGATGTCATCAACACGGTAAGTGAAACTTATGCAAATGAAATTCGTTCTGATGAAGAACAAGGCGCAGGATTAAAATCTGTGCTAGCAAAAAGAAAAAATGATCTTTATGGAATAGTAAATGGAATTGATACTCACCTTTGGAATCCGGAGAAAGACAAACATCTACCTAAAAAATATTCTTCAAAAAATTTATCCGGCAAATATGAGAACAAACAAATATTAGCTGAAAAGTTTGGTTTTACTTATGATGAAAAAATTCCCATAATAAGTTTAATCTCAAGATTATTTGATGCCAAAGGAATGGACCTAATTGCTGAAGCGTTTCCAGAGTTAGTGAAACTTAATCTTCAATTTGTTTTACTTGGAACCGGGGAAAAGAAATATCATAATTTCTTTGAAAAAATGAGCAACAAATATCCAGGCAAGTTTGCATGTTACTTAGGATTTAATGATGAACTTGCTCATCTAATTGAAGGCGGAGCTGACATATTGCTTATGCCTTCCAGATATGAACCATGCGGACTAAATCAAATGTACAGTCTAACATACGGTACCGTGCCTCTAGTGCGTGAAACCGGAGGTTTAGCAGATACTGTTGTAAGATATAACGAGAAAACTGAAGAAGGTAATGGTTTTGTCTTCAAACAATATGAAGCTTCGGCTTTATTAAAAGAATTGAAGAGAGCTTTAAAAATATTTGAAGACAAGAAAGTTTGGACGAAAATTATGCGCGAGGGAATGAAGTGTGATTTTAGCTGGAACTCATCAGCTAAAAAATATATTGATTTATATAAGACAGTGATGAATAACGAATAATGTCAAGCTGTGCTATATTTTTAGATAGAGACGGAACTCTAAATGAAGATCCCGGTTATTTAGGAAATCCAAATCAAGTTAAACTCCTACCAGGTGTTGGAGAAGCTCTTTCATTTCTAAAAAAGGAATTAGGTTTTAAGCTGATAGTCATTTCTAATCAATCTGGAATAGCCCGCAGGTTAATTACCAAGGAAATGGTCGAATCTGTTAATCAGAAAATAAATGAACTTCTTGCCGAGTACAACGTCCTAATTGATGATTTTTATTATTGTCCAACACATCCGGATTTTAATAATGAAGAAGAATGTTTTTGCAGAAAGCCATCACCGGAAATGGTTTTACAAGCTGCAAAGGATCATCAAATTGATTTAAAGTGTTCGTATTTTGTGGGCGATTCTGTAGCGGATGTTGAATGTGGGATTAATGCCGGATTGAAAACAATTTTAGTAATGACAGGCTATGGTGAGGACAGTTTTTCTAGCTTGAAAAAGCAAAATAAATTTCCCACTTTTGTTGCTCAAAATATTACAGAAGTAAGTTCTATTATAAAAAAAGATTTATTGGAGAAAATTAATTGAATTATCGCAAATTGCTGTTCATTCTAATCGGGATATCTTCTTTCATTTTTTATTCATGTAATGACAATCCAACTTCAGCAGGATTAAACCTTCTGAAAAATGATTATATAAATGTAAAACAAATAGATTCATATACCGATTCAATAAAACAATCTTCTACTGATTTTAAGAGATCAGTACCTTTAGGAATTTCAAGCACATTACTTGTAGGAAATGATGATAATGTAACGTCTTCATCTTTAATACAATTTTCCATTGTGCTTGATGATTCTGTTAAACAAGATTTATTAGCCGGTAAAGTTAATATTATATCTTCTAACATTAATCTTTATCCCATATATACGTTTGGAGATACAAATGCGTCGATGGATTTCTCGGTTCATAAAGTGTTGACGTCTTGGGACCCTAATGTAATTGACGGTGATAATGCTTCGAGCATTAGTTATGATCAAGCTGATCTTAGCTCAAACAGAACATTCACAGATTCTCTTGTAACTTTCGCAATCGATAATACACTAGTTACCGGATGGTTAAAATATGTTGCTGATACAACAACACAACCGGCAGTATATGGGATATATTTAATCCCTAATTCTAATTCAAAAAAGGTTGTAGGGTTTCAAGCTCTATCTATCGGATCTAGCTACCCTTCAACTTTGCATGTTGTTTTACAGAAACCTGGAGTTTATCAAGACACTTTAACGTTTTATCCAATCCAAGATGCAAGTATTGTAACTGGCAGTCTTCCTAATTTAAGTTCTGATGAATTTGCTGTTCAGGGCGGATTAACAGTTAATTCAAAATTATGGTTTGATATAAGTGCTGTTCCTAAAAATACCGTTATTAATCATGCACTTTTAACATTAACCATCGACACATTATCATCAAAAATTGGAACGGATTTAACAAACTCATTAGATGTAAGACTGTTTAAAGACACTAGCAATGTTGCGTTTGATACCACTCAAATTTTTACATTAGCGCGTTCTGGAAATATTTTTCAAGGCGATATTACACCTTATGTCCAGTCCTGGATTGATAGCGGTACCAACTTAGGTATTCTTTTACAAGTTACAGGTCAAGGAAGTAATTTAGATTTGTTTGCAATTAAAGGAAGTAACGCAGCAGATCGAAGTCTTAGACCACGATTACAATTAACTTATACGAGTAAAAATTGAAAATGAAATTAATAATTAAAATTTTATCTATAATTCTTTTTGTTTCACAAATTGTTATTTATGGCCAAAATGGTTCGAGTTATTCCAGAATCGGAATTGGTGATATATTATATTCTTATTCTGCTTCTGAGCTTGCAATTGGTCAGCTAGGTTCATCTCTAACATATTCGAGCTCTATTAATATAGTTAATCCTGCATCATGGACGGGAATAAATAGAACGAGATTTGAAACTAGTATATCTTACTCCGGATTATATATCTCTGATAATAACTCAAAACAATTTAATGGTAAAGCTCAGTTTAGCGGATTTACACTTGCATTTCCAATTAGCGATTCAAATGGAATTGGATTAGCATTAGGTTTAGTTCCTTATTCTATGGTTAGCTATAAAGTTTTAGGAAATGAAAATTATTTACCCGCTACAAATGATTCTTATCAGGTTACATATCAAGGTCAAGGCGGATTATCGAAAACGTTTATCGGTGCTTCATATAAATTACCATTTGATTTAAATATCGGTGCTTCACTCGAATATTATTTCGGCAGTTTAGATTATACTTCTAATGCTTCATTTACTAATACTTCAGATATATCTACCTTATATAAAAGATCATATCAGCCAAATGGTCTTGGAACAACTTTCGGTATTATAACTCCAGATTTATCAAAACTTTTTCATTCTCAATCAGTTTCAAATTTAAGATTAGGGTTATCTCTAAACTATATTTCAACATTAAGCACCGATACATTATTAACTTCAACATCTGCAGTTAGAACGGATACAATTGGTGAAGGTACAACTCAAATGAAAATTCCTCTAAGATTAACTGCTGGTTTGAGTTTTGCTTTAGATCAAAAATATATATTTAGTTTTGATGCTGCTACACAAGCATGGTCTCAATATTCATTCAACGGTATTCAATCCAGCGATCTAAGAAATGCTTTGAAATTAAGCGCCGGATTTGAATTCAGACCAAAAGTAGATATTGGAACCACAGCTTGGGAACAAATTATTTGGAGAGCAGGTTTTAGCTACGAGCAAACACAGTATCAGATTAATAATGTGGGTATTAATCAATTTTCCGTTTCCGGAGGATTCTCTTATCCTTTAAGCTATGCAAATACTTTGGATATTGCCGTTCAATATTCTACAAGAGGAACAAAACAATCTGGTTTGATTAAAGAGAACATGTTCAAACTTAATTTTGGATTAAGCTTAGGTGAACTTTGGTTCCTTCGTCATGAAGAATAAAATCCTTCTAAATTGTTTTTCTAGATTTTATGAGAAAGATTATTATAAATTGATTAGCACTTTAAAGTTAAACTGAACTGTTTGGGAAATTTTTGAAAATCGAAATTTTTATTCACTTTCCAAAAAATATAAATGTACAACAATTTAAAAAATGATAAAGAGATTTACGACGTTTTAAATCTTGAAACAAAACGGCAGCAAGAAAAATTAGAATTGATTGCTTCAGAAAATTTTGTAAGCGTTGCGGTTCTTGAAGCTGCCGGTACTGTTCTAACAAATAAATATGCTGAAGGATATCCCGGGAAAAGATATTACGGCGGCTGCGAATATGTAGATATGGCCGAGAACCTTGCTAGAGAAAGATTGAAAAAATTATTTAATGCTGAATATGTAAATGTTCAACCGCATAGCGGCTCTCAAGCCAATATGGCTGTGTTAATGACATATCTAAAACCAGGAGATAAATTTTTAGGTTTAAGTTTGGCACACGGTGGACATTTAACTCATGGTTCGCCGGTAAATTTTTCGGGAAATTTATATCAAGCTGTTGGTTATACTTTAAATCCGGAAACAAAAACACTTGATTACAATTTAATAGAAGATTTAGCAAAAAAAGAAAAACCAAAATTAATTATCACCGGTGCAAGCGCTTATTCACGAGAATGGGATTATTCAAAATTTAGACAAATTGCTGATTCGGTTGGAGCTTTTTTAATGTGCGATATGGCCCATCCAGCTGGCCTTATTGCAAAAGGATTCTTAAATAACCCATTAGAGTATTGTGATGTTGTTACTTCCACAACACACAAAACTTTGAGAGGTCCGCGCGGCGGAATAATTCTTTTAGGAAAGGATAAAGAAAATCCTTTCGGAATAAAAACACTAAAAGGCGATAGAATAAAATTGATGTCAGAATTATTAGATGGAATGGTTATGCCCGGTATTCAAGGCGGACCTTTAATGCATATTATTATGGCAAAGGCAGTAGCTTTTAATGAAGCGCTTCAAGATTCATTTAAAGATTATGCCGGCCAAATAATTAAGAATGCGAAAACATTATCTAATAAATTAGTGGAGTTTGGATTTGATGTAGTTTCCGGTGGAACTGATAATCATTTAATGTTAATTGATTTAAACAATAAAAATGTAACGGGCAAACAAGCTGAAATAGCACTTGGTCATGCTGGAATTACTGTGAATAAAAATATGATTCCATTCGATCAAAGAAGCCCATTTGTAACTAGCGGAATAAGAATTGGAACTCCAGCAGCAACTACTCGCGGTATGAAAGAAAATGAAATGGTAAAGATTGCAGAATTGATTAACAAAACTATTTCTAACGTCGATAACGAAAAATTTTTAGAAGATATAAAAGCGGAAGTCAAAGAACTTTGTTCAAAATTTCCACTGTACACTCAACTAAATTAATATTTAGCATAAATTGGCTTCAGAAGATATAACTATAATAGAACCAGAAGAAGAAGAGTCTGAAAAAGAAATGACTTTTCTTGAACACCTTGAGGAGCTTAGGTGGCGAATAATATATTCATTAATCGGGTTGTTAGCCGGGGCATTACTCTGCTGGATATTTGTAGATTTTCTTGTTGATAAAATTTTACTATTGCCTGCAAGAAATTCAGGAGTGAAACTTCAAAATTTAAAACCCTTCGGACAATTAATGCTTTATTTTGAAGTGGCAATTGTCGGCGGAGCTATTCTTTCTCTTCCAAATATTTTTTATCAGTTTTGGAAGTTTATCTCACCGGCATTAAGAAAAAATGAAAGAAGATATATTACCGCCATAGTTGCATTTTCAACGCTGTGCTTTTTAATTGGTGTTTCCTTTGCTTACTTCATTATGCTGCCATCATCTTTAAAATTTGCTGCACAATTCGGATCCTCGGAAATTAAAAATGTATTTGCAATAGACGAATACATGAATATCATAATAAGCATAATGCTCGGTTCAGGATTAGTTTTTGAATTACCGATGATTTCATTTTTCCTAACAAAAATCGGTATATTAACACCGGCATTTATGAGAAAATATAGAAGACATGCCATTGTTATTATCTTTATTGCGGCAGCGTTTCTAACGCCAGGCACTGATCCGGTTTCACAAATTATTCTAGCTGCACCCCTGGTTTTATTATATGAAATCAGTATTATAATTTCAAAATTTGCACGAAAGAAAACTTGATAAAAAATAAATTATCTGATATTAGCTTACCGATTAAATCCGAACTGGAAATTTTTGAAGATCTTTTTAAACAAACGCTTAAATCAAATGTATTATTAGTTGATTTAATAGCACGATATTTAATAAGACAGAAAGGGAAGAAGGTTCGCCCCCTGTTGGTTTTACTTTCTGCAAAAGTTGCTGGCGGTGTTAATGAGCGTACTTATCGAGGCGCAGTATTAGTAGAATTGCTTCATACAGCAACTTTAGTTCATGATGATGTTGTCGATAACGCTGATAAAAGAAGGGGATTCTGGTCTATTAATAAAGTATTCAAAAATAAAGTTGCAGTGTTGATGGGGGATTATCTTTTATCAAAAGGATTAATGATTGCCGTTAAAGGAAAAGATTACGATTTTCTTGACGTAATTACTAATACAGTTAAAAGAATGTCCGAAGGCGAACTTCTCCAGATAAGAAAAACTAGAAAATTAGATATTGATGAAGCAACATACTTTCAAATTATTTCTGACAAAACAGCTTCTTTGCTTGAAACATGCTGCCAGATAGGAGCGCTAAGCACGTCTTCAGATAAAGATTATCATGAAGCTATGAGAAAGTTTGGAGAATATATAGGGATTGCTTTTCAAATAAGGGACGACATTTTAGATTATGAAGGAAATTCTACTACGATAGGAAAACCTGTTGCCGGAGATATCAAAGAAAAAAAGATAACCTTACCATTAATTTATTCCTTAAATCAAGTTCCGAAACATGAAGCTGCTCAAATTAAAAAGCTGATTAAAAATATTGATCATAAGGAAAATGTTAAAGAGATTATTGAATTTGTAAGAAGAAATAATGGAATAAATTATTCGTTTGAAACCGCACAGAATTATTCCCGCAAAGCAAAAGAAATGTTAAGCATATTTCCGGATTCTCAAAGCAAAATTGCACTTGAAGCACTTGTCGATTTTGTAATCGATAGAAAAAATTAAATGAATAATTTTTGAATTACTCAAAATAATTTTTAACTAAGGTTTATTCTTTTTTTCTAAACTCTCTTTATAATCAAATCCTTTAACCGGTTCTCTTATTGTCAATACAGGACATGGAGCTTTCCTTACAACCTTTTCAGCAGTACTTCCAAATAAAATATGTTCAACTCCAGTATGCCCATGAGTAGCAATGATTATTAGATCAATATTTTCTTCAGAAGCTGTTTCAATAATTTCTATAAACGGCTTGCCTGTTTTAACAATGGTCTTTGCTTTTAGTTCGGAAGGAATTTCCTTTTGAGCTAGTTTGTTTAACTCTTCAATAGCTCGCTTATCCATTTCCAAATCAACGGTAGGGATTGCAATTTGCCCAAGACTAAAATCCGGTGGATAAATAACCGGCTCTACAACATAGATTAATAATAATTCGGCTTTAAATTGTTTTACAAAACTAACAGCATACTTTAGGGAGCTTTTAGAATAATCGGAAAAATCGATGGGGACTAATACTCTTTTAATTTCGAGTTCCATAATCTTCCTCCTATTTAACATTTAATTTTGATTGTAGCGAAATATGGTCTTCATTTAATTTTCTTAAACGAACAGTAACAATTTCAGCAATACCTTGTAAAATTTTAATACCTTTTCTGGGGAATCTTTCGATAAAATCATCAAGATCTGGTTTGAATATAACTGCTACTTTTGAATCTTTTTTTGCGACTGCTGAAGCAGATCTTTTTTCGCCATCAACTAAAGCAAGCTCACCAAAAAAATCTCCTTTACCGAAAGTTGCTAATGAAATTAATATATTTGAATCAACATTTCTTTGAATAACAACTTCGCCTTCACGAATAATATACAAACCAATTCCCGGATCGTCTTGATAAAAAATATATTCACCTGCTAAGTAATTTCTATTATGAAATAAGTTTAAAAGTTGCGACACATCGCGTTTACTAAATTCCTTAAAGATTGGAATTGATCTCAGGGATTCTATAAAATCACTTTTTTCTCCCGGACTATTAAAAATATTAGACCAAAAACTGCTTTTAATTGTTTGGTTATCTTTATTGTTCATTTTTATTTTTATTGAAATATTCCTGATTCAGCAACACGCCATAATTTTTGACAAGGAAATCTATTCTCATATAAAGCTCTTCCAATAATAGCAGAATCAATTCCATCAATCATCAAATTTTGAACATCCATTAATTCATCTTTATTACGAATACCTCCTGAAAGCGTAACTTTGCCTTTAGTAATTTCGGCAACAGTTTTTGAATAAACTAAATTTGGTCCGCCAAGAATACCATTACGAAGAACATCGGTAACAATAAATCTATCAACTCCAATCTCAGCCATTTTTTTTGCAAAGTCCTTATAATTAATTCCTGTTTTAAATTTTCTACCTTTAATTACTAATTCTTCGTCGATAATGTCAAGTGAAATTGCAATTTTTGTTGGTCCATATTTTTCAAAAGCTTTTTTAAATAATTCAAAATTTTCAATCGCCATTGTTCCCATTACCAATCTGCTGATACCGGTATCCATTATCATTTGAATATCATCTAAGTCTCGAATACCGCCTGCAAATTGAACTGGTATAATTACTGATTCACAAATTTCTCTAATGATTGGAAGATTAACATGGCTATGAGTTGCAGCTCCATCAAAATCGACTACGTGAATAAGCTTAGCATTTTCGGCACGCCATATTCTTGCCATTTCAACAGGATCGCTTCCATATTCCTTGCTTCCTAATTCTGGAATTCCTTGAACAACTCTAACCGTCTTTCCGTTTTTAATATCAATTGAAGGAATGACTAATAAGTATCTCATTTAATTTTTCCATTAACCATTTTTTTTAAAAGCGTGTCTTATAATTTTCATATAATAATTGCTTGCAGCAATTTCGCCAAGCATAAATTGAGTCGCCTCAAATTTAGCAATACTTTCAATAAATTGTTTTCTTTGTTTGGAAAATTTTGAAAAAATTCCCAAGACTTTTTATTTTACCAAAACAACAATCTCCGTATTCGAGTCTTTAATCATATTCAATCAAAAAAATAACCAAATTCTTAATTTAATTTAATGAGAGTTCCTTTCTTATAAAATGATCAATTTTCTTGACTTTTCTAACTTTAATCAGCATATTTGAAGCAATGAGCAAAGATTTTATCCTTACCACTAGTCGAGGTGAATTACTTAGAATAACTGCTTATGGTATTGAAAATCTAAACTTTTCCGCTTGTATTATATTAGTCCATGGTTTTAAGGGATTTAAAGATTGGGGTTTTGGGCCCTATGTTGCTAATTATTTTGTAAAAAACGGATATTTTGTTCTTACTTTTAATTTTTCTCATAATGGCGTAGGCAATAGCTTAACCAAATTTGTAGAATTAGAAAAATTTGCCGAAAACACATTCTCCCTTGAAATAGAAGAATTGGTCGAATTGATCAATGCTTATAAAAATGGATTTTTCGGAAATAAATTCGTTAAAAAAATTGGTTTATTAGGTCATAGCCGAGGAGGAGCGATTTCATTGTTGGCTTCGCAAATTCAAAATGAAATTAGTGCTATCGCAGTTTGGTCAACAATTTCAAAATTGGACAGATATTCAGAACGTCAAAAAGAAAAGTGGAGAAGAAATGGCGTTTTTGAAGTGTTCAATACTAGAACTAAGCAGATTATGAAATTAAATTTATCTCTTTTAGAAGATATAGAAAAAAATAAAGATGGAATTTTAAATCTGGAAAAAGCAGTTACACAGTTGGATCGCCCCTTAATGATTGCACACGGAGAACAAGATTTGGCAGTAAATATTGCTGAAGCTGAACAATTATATGAATGGTCAAATAAAAAAAATACCGAATTTTATAAACTTCCAAATTCCGGACATACATTTGGAATGAAACATCCTTTTGAAAGCAGTAATGCAGTACTTGAAGATCTTCTTAATAAAACAAAATTTATTTTTAATAAAAACTTACATTAAGATTTAGTAAAAACTTGAGGATAAATATGTCTGTTAAAGAAAATATTAGAAGCAATAAATTTTTTCATTTTGTAGCGATATCAAATGTCTATGATTTATTCTGGATACTTTCATTTACAATTTTAACTGCTTTGGCAGCTCAAATAACAATTCCGGTTAAACCTGTTCCTTTTACATTGCAGACAATGATGGTTGTAGTTTCCGGTGTTTTTTTAGGTGCTAAAAAAGGAGCTTATAGCCAAATAATTTATTTATTATTAGGCTGTTTAGGTTTGCCTGTATTTGCACAAATCCCGGATAACGCAATTGGTATTATGAGATTATTCGGACCAACCGGCGGATATTTATTAGCATTTCCAATTGGTGCATTTCTTACAGGTTTGTTAGCTGACAAGATGAAAAATTATTTTGGAATAGTTCTATCGATGTTTATTGGAGAATCAATTATCCTTTTAATTGGCTCATCATTTTTAGGTGCTTTTTATCTGAAGGATATGAAAGAAGCTTTAATTTCTGGTGCGGTAGTGTTTTTAATTTGGGCAATTGTTAAATCTTTTATTGGTGCAAGTATTTATTTCGGAATTTCTAAATCAAATACAAAAAAATAAATTGTAATTTATTTACGCAACTGTTCATTTAATCTGTATTAGTAGATGGGATTAAAAAATATCATTTTCATAATTATTTTTGCTGCGGCAATGAGCTTTTTTGTATGGAGCTGCCGCAATCTCATTAAATATTTACTAGTTGCAAAAAAGAAAGATAATAGATTTGATAATGCTGGTAAAAGAATCAAAAACGTTCTTGTTGTAGCCTTTGGACAAACAAAACTTTTTAGAGATTTTAAAGCCGGGATTTTACATTTTTTTATCTTTTGGGGTTTTGTACTTTTTCTTTTCGCCGTTTTAGAAGCCATTATTCAAGGATTTTACTCTGCGTTTAGTCTTTCCTTTTTAGGGCCGATTTATTCTGCGATTACTTTAATTGAAGATATATTTGGATTACTTGTTATTATTTCTGTTCTCTATGCTTTATATAGAAGATTTATCCAGCGCATTCCAAGGCTTGAAGTTGACACACATGGTAAAATTGATGCGACGGTAATCCTTTTAATGATAATGTTTGTTTGTGTTGCAATGTTTGGAGAAAACATTTCTTCAATTGCTGAACGTGGCTTTATTCTTAATTCTTTTGAAGTTCATCCAATTTCATTATATCTAAGTCATATTTTTTATGATGCTGGTAGTCAGAATGCAGCCATATATTTTAACTTATTTTGGTGGATGCATATCGTTGTAGTTTTAAGCTTTTTAAATTTCTTACCTTATTCAAAACATTTACATGTATTAAGTTCAATACCGAATACTTATTTTGCTAATCTTGATCCAATCAGAAATACATTAAAGCCAATAAATCTTGATGATGAATCGATTGATATATTTGGTGCGGCAGATATTGAACAACTTTCCTGGAAACAAATACTAGATGGTTATTCTTGCACTGAATGTGGAAGATGTACTGCCGCATGTCCGGCAGCTACTGTTGGAAAATCATTATCTCCAAGAAAAATTATTCGAGATATTAGAAAAAGAGCAAAAGAAAAAGCTCCATTATTAGCCGTAGGAAAAAACAATGGTGAAGTGTTCGAGAAAACTTTAGTTCACGATTATATTACTGACACTGAACTTTGGGAATGCACAACCTGCATGGCTTGTGTGCAAGAATGTCCGGTGATGATTGAGCATATTGATTCAATTGTAGATTTACGTAGAAATCTTGTTTTAACTGAATCTCAATTTCCTTCAAACTTAAATAATGTTTTTAAAAGTTTAGAAACTAATTATACGCCATGGGCATTCAATCAAGCTGATAGGGACAATTGGGCAGAAGGCATGAACATCAAAACAATGGCTGAAGATCCAAAATGTGATATTCTTTTTTGGGTTGGCTGTGCCGGTTCATTTGATGAAAGATATAAAAAAGTTACAAAAGCATTTGCTTCTCTAATGCAAAAAGCCAATATTGATTTTAGAATTTTAGGAACAGAGGAAAAATGCAACGGGGATACAGCTAGAAGATTGGGAAATGAATATTTATCACAAATGCTGATAAAAGAAAATATAGAAACTTTGAACGGATATGGAGTTAAAAAAATTGTAACAGCTTGTCCACATTGTTTTCATTCATTAGGAAATGAATATAAACAGTTCGGCGGTAATTATGAAGTTATTCATCACTCGCAATTTATTCAGCAGCTTTTAATAGAAAAGAAAATCCAATTAAAAGATGAAGAAGTTAATAAAAAAGTCACTTATCATGATTCATGTTATTTGGGAAGATACAATAAGGAATTTGATGCGCCTCGTCAATCTTTAAAAAGTGTTAAGGGCTTAGAATTAATTGAGATGAAAAGAAATAAGACTAAAGGTTTTTGCTGTGGAGCCGGCGGCGGAAGAATGTTCCTTGAAGATGAAGAGGGCGGACGAATAAATATTGAAAGAACAAAAGAAGCTTTAGAAACACAAGCAAATACCATTGCTTCAGCGTGCCCATTCTGTATGACAATGCTTACAGATGGAGTAAAACATTTTGAAAAAACGGAACAGGTAGAAGTAAGAGATATAGCTGAGATCGTTTTCGAGAACTCTAAATAACTAATTTATTAAATTTATTTTAGGAGGTTTACATGGATAAATTTGAGAACTTAATGCAATCAGTTAAAAATCTAGAAACTGATTTCGAAAAGTTCTATGTAAAAGGGCAAGCAGCTGCCGGAACCCGTTTACGCAAAGGACTAAGTGATCTAAGGAAACATGCACAGGAAATTCGAAAGGATATCCAAGGAGTAAAGGCTCAGAGAAAGGAAAGTAAATCTTAGGCTTTGCTTGCCACAAGATTTTAAGGCTGAATTATTTTTATAGTTCAGCCTTATTTTTTATTTATGCGCAGATTATTAATTTACTCGGGATTTGTTGCTCTATTAATTTTTATCTTTACTTATCTATTAAAAAGTAATAATAAAAATTCTGCACATCATATTAACCAGGATTCTTTAGTTACAATTTCAATTTCTGCTGTCGGCGATTTAATGTGCCATTCTCCTCAAGCAAATTATGCTAAAGAGAATGCAGATAGTTTTAATTTCAATCCAACCTTTGAATCAATCAAACCATATTTAGAAAAATCTGATTTTGTTTTTGGAAATTTAGAAACTGTAGTTGCCGGCAAATCGATAGGTTATTCAGGTTATCCTTTATTCAATGCACCTGACGATTACATTGCGGCATTAAAATTCGCTGGATTCAATCTCTTAACCACTTCCAATAATCATGCTTTAGATAAAGGTGAAAAAGGTTTATTAAGAACTATTTCAATAATTAATAAAAATAGAATTAATTATGTGGGGACTTATTCCTCCGAGAGGGATAGAGATTCAATTCGAATATTTAATATCAAAGGAATTAGAGTTGCAATTCTATCTTATAGTTATGGAGTAAATGGAAATTATATTCCGAAAGATCATCCTTATTTAATAAATTTAATTGATACATTATTAATTAAAAAAGATATTAAAACCGCTCGTCAACAAAATGCAGACATCGTATTGGTTTACTTCCATTTTGGGGAAGAGTATCATCGATTACCTACAGATTATCAAAAGTTTATTGTTGAAAGAACAATTAGTTATGGCGCTGATATAATTATTGGCGGACATCCACATGTTATTGAACCAATTGCTTATTTTAAAACTGACGGCGGAAAATTAGATACAGGATTTGTCGATTATTCCTTAGGCAATTTTGTGTCGAATCAACGATGGCGATATTCAGATGCCGGTTTAATTCTAAATTTATTTCTCACGAAAAACCTTACAACAAATTCAATTTATATTTCCAAGGTTACTTATATTCCAACATGGGTATATAAAGGTAAAATTGGAACTAAAAATGAATTTGAAATCTTACCTATAAATGAAAAATTATCTAAAAACAAATTTAGCTTCTTATCAGAAAACGATATGGAAAAAGCTAAGCAAGCATTTAATGACACCAAAGATATTTTAGAAACCTACACCAATAGAATTTCTTTGGAAGACACTGCTTCTATTAATAATTAATAAACAAGTTGTGTAAAATAAAAATATGTTTAAGAAAAATTGTTGAAACAATTACAGATACCATATTTGTTATTATCTGCAAACGAATTAATTCATACAAGCGGGGATAGTTAGGTGAATCTAAGAAAACTTAAAATCTGCTGAAATTAGCAAATTCTGCCGGCGTTGCATCTAATACTACCGCCGAACAATCGAATTCTTAAATGGAACAATCTAATTCTTATTGTGAACAATCCATTTCTAAAATCCAACCATCATATTCTTGTTTGCATAGATTCCTTTCAAAATTGCTAAAACTGTTTGCTGGTATAAATGAATCCTTCGCTTAAACAAGACGATCGATTTACTGCAGCTCAATATCCATTTCAAAAAACAGAAAATCTTATGGCAGTGAACAAAGTATAGTATCTAATTTTAATCATCTTGAATTATAACTAACTTACAATTTGTATTAGTAATTGTTATTTTTGTACCAAAATAATTAGAAATATTAAGGATATGGCGAAGATCGATAAAATAAAAATAGAAAAAGCTATTTTGCTAGCTCCGATGGAAGATGTAACAGATGTTTCGTTTAGACTAGTATGTAAAGAGCTTGGTGCAGATATTGTCTATACTGAATTTGTAAATGCAGAAGGATTAGTTCGAAATTCTGAAAAGACTCATAAGAAATTAGAAATAGTTGAAGAGGAAAGACCGGTTGGGATTCAAATTTATGGCAGTTCAATTAATTCAATGATTGAGGCGGCTAAGATTGCGGAAAAAGAGAATCCCGATTTAATTGATATTAATGCAGGATGCTGGGTTAAAAATGTTGTTGGCCACGGAGCCGGAGCCGGTTTGTTAAAAGATCCAATTTACATGCAGCAGCTTGTTAAAGGAGTAATTGATAATGTATCTTTACCGGTAACGGTTAAGACAAGGTTGGGCTTGGATGATAAAAATATTATAATACTGGAAGTTGCAAAAAGATTAGAAGATATTGGCGTAAAAGCATTAACGGTGCACTGTCGTACAAGAGTAATGGGGCATAAGGGAGATGCCGACTGGACATGGATTCCAAGAGTTAAAGAAGTTGTAAACATCCCGGTAATTTTAAATGGAAATGTATTAACCGCACAAGATGTGAAAAAAGCTTTTGATGAAACAAATGCAGATGGCGTAATGATCGCTCGTGGCGCAATAGGCAATCCATGGATATTTAAAGAAGCCAAAGAATTAATAAACGAAGGAAAGATTTCTACATTTATAGATGAAGATTTAAAAATCAAAACTTGTCTTAAACATTTAAAATTAGCTATTAACGTTAAAGGGGAAAGAAGAGCAGTACTTGAACATCGGAAATATTATTCGGGTTATCTAAAGGCATTACCAAATGTTTCAGTCATAAGACAATTGCTGATGGCTGTGATTGAATATTCAGCAGTTGAAGATATTTTATTGAAATATCTTGAAGACTTAAATTCTTATAAAATTGCTGTATAGAGCTAATAGTAGTTTTTGTTAAAAACCTGTTTCGTCAGTTTAAAAATTCGGAAGATTTATTTTGGTAACAACAAGCTCAAAAAGAATAGCTCGTATTATTTCTACCATCTTTGTTCCTCCCTCATTCACTTTAATCATATTTATATGTTTTTCTATTTTTTTTGAAAATGATCTATCGAAAAAGCTCACATTAATTTTAGTAACCATTGTTTTTGGATTTGCACTTCATATTTTACTTTTTATTTTTTTTAAAAGAAAAGGGAAATTGGTTGATTTGGATGCATCCATTAAAGAAGAAAGAACAATTCCATTCTTATTTTCCGAAATTATTTATTTAATAGGTTTCATTATATTAATTAGTAATCATATAGATATTATTTCAATAGCATTTTGGTTTTGTTATATTACCAATACAATAATTATTGTTCTGATAAATAGGTTTTGGAAAATTAGTGTTCATGCTATGGGTTCAAGCGGGCCGTTAGCAATTATTTTATATTTACTTGGTCCAATCGGAATTATTTTTATGTTGATACCAATTGCCGTTGGTTGGTCAAGAATAAAACTTAAATGCCATACACATTCTCAAGTTTTAATAGGCGGGTTGTTTGGATTTATGTCAACATATTTTCAAATTTTACTTATTGTAAAATTGTTTTCAAATGCTAGATAAAAAATAATTTGTTTGATAGAAATAATTTTATCTTAGAAGAAAGTTTGTAAATGATAAAATATTTTAAAGAAAATGGAATTGCCAATTTAATATTGAATCGACCAGAAAAAAGGAATGCTCTGCATCCACAGATGGTTGATGCAATTATTCAAAAACTTGATGAAATAAAAAATCTAGAAAATATTAAGGTTTTAATCCTAACAGGAGAAGGAAAAAGTTTTTGTGCCGGCGCGGATCTTTCTTATCTAAATGATCTTCAAAATAATTCTACAATTGAAAATGAAATTGATTCTGAAAAACTAGCAAAGATGTTCATTACCATATATAATTTTCCTAAACCAACTATAGCGGCTGTAAATGGTTCAGCAATAGCTGGCGGGTGCGGCCTTGCGAGTGTTTGTGATTTTATTGTTGCTCATCCTTCCGAATCTAAGTTCGGATATTCGGAAGTGAAAATAGGATTTATACCAGCGATTGTTTCAATTTTTCTAATAAAAAAAGTTGGGCAAGGTGCGGCGAATAAACTATTATTAACCGGTGATATAATTACTGGTAATTACGCGCATCAAATTGGATTGGTAGATTATGTATCTGAAGATATCATGAGCGAATCTAAAAATTTAGCTGAGAAATTGATGCAAAATTCTGATGAAAGTATGTCGTTAACAAAAAAAATGATTCACTCGATTAGTAATATGAATATTGAAGATGCAGTTAATTATTGCATTAGATTAAATACGATAAGCAGATCAACTAAAGATTTTCAAAATGGAATAAAAAAATTTCTTAACAAATAGAGGAATATAATGGAGAAGGATCTGAAAAAATTTATTCGCAGCGTTAAAGATTTCCCTAAGAAAGGTATAATGTTTAGAGATATTACAACCTTATTAAAAGAGCCGGCAGCAATTAAAGATACTCTTGACCAACTATATAATTTTGCAAAGGATTTGAACATATCAAAGGTGGTTGGTATCGAATCAAGAGGATTTATTTTTGGTTCGTTACTTGCCGATAAATTAAATGCAGGATTTGTTCCAATTCGTAAACCAGGTAAATTACCAGCCGAAATAGAAAGCGCAACTTATGCTCTCGAATACGGCACTGATACAATAGAAATTCATAAAGACGCCATTAAACTAGGTGAAAGAGTTATTTTGCATGATGATCTTTTAGCAACTGGCGGAACAGCTAAAGCCGCCGCTGGCCTGATTGAAAAACTTGGCGGGGAAGTAGTTCAGATTTCATTTATTATTGAATTAACATTTCTTCATGGGAGGGAAAAATTAAAAGGTTACGATGTGCATAGTTTAATTGAATATGATAACGAGGAATAATTATAAAGATATTTTATCTTTTTCAATCCAACTTTTAGGAGATATTACTACGACGAATTCTCCTTTAATAGTTTTTTCTTTAATCAGATTTTCTAATTGAAGTGGTGTTCCGCGCCAAACTTCTTCAAATTTTTTTGTTAGCTCCCGGCAGACAACCATAAATCTATTTGGCATATATTCGGATAATTCTTTGATCAATTTTTCAATTCTATAAGTGGATTCATAAATTATAATTGTTCTTTCTTCTTCAGCTAAAGAAATTAATTTTTTTTGTCTTCCTTTTTTTTGAGGTAAAAATCCTTCATATAAAAATGAATCAGTAGGTAAACCACTAATCGTCAATGCTGTTATTGCAGCAGTAACACCTGGAATTGGAATAATTTCAACTCCAGATTTTATTGCGGAGGAAATTAGTCTAACACCAGGGTCGGATATTCCAGGTGTTCCAGCATCTGAAATCAATGCACAAGATCTACCGGAATTTATTTTATTCAAAATGAATTCAATTTTACTATTTTCATTTGCAGCATTTAGTGATATTAATTCTTTATTGATTTCATAATGTTTGAGCAATACCATTGATACTCTTGTATCTTCACAAGCCACAAAATCAACTTCTTTTAAAGTTTCAATTGCACGAAGTGTAATATCTTTTAAATTACCTATTGGTGTGCTGATTATATAAAGTTTGTTATTCAATTTGATTGTAAATTTTAAAATGATAACGGCTCCTAATTGGAGCCGCATCATGCAAGTAGTAAATAAAATTAATTATTTAACGAAAGTAAAAATAGTACATTTTTTATTTTTTGCAAGCCTTCATCTATTTCATCTTTTGTTACATTTAGTGGCGGTCTAAATCTAATAGACTTATCACCGCATCCTAAGATGATTAATTTTTCTTCAAAACATTTATTTCGGAACTTATTTCTTAAAGATGCATTTGGAAGGTCAAATGAGCACATAAGACCTAAACCTCTGGAATTACTAATCAAACTTGGAAATTCATTTTGAATTGTTTTTAAATTTGTTAATAAATATTCGCCTTGAATTCTTGAATTCTCGACTAAATTTTCTTCTTCAATTATTTCCATGATATGCTTTGATCTAACCATGTCCGTAAAATTAGCGCCCCAAGTAGAATTTATTCGGCTGGATTTATGAAAGCAATTCTCCGTGATATCATCTATCCTATCGGAAACCATTATTCCACAAACTTGAGCTTTTTTACCAAACGCAATGATATCTGGTTTAACATAATAATCAGATGCCCAGAATTTACCGGTCAATCCAAAGCCGCATTGAACTTCATCAAACATCAGTAGTATATCATTCTCATCTGCAATTTCCCGAAGCTTTTCAAAAAATTCTTTTCTGAAAAAATTATCGCCACCTTCGCCTTGAATTGGTTCAATTATAATTAGGGCAATATCGTCTGGATTATTTTTAATAGCTGAATAAATTTCTTCGACAGCTTGATTTTCAAGTGCAATAATTTCCTGTAAATTATCTTCAACCGGAAATATGATTTTAGGATTTGTTATTCTTGGCCAGGTAAACTTTGGAAAATATTTAATCTTAGTCGGATCAGTATTTGTTAATGACATTGTATAGCCGCTCCGGCCATGAAATGCCTGTTTAAAATGGATAACCTGGTGACCTTTTTCTTCCTTATAACCTTTGAGGAAATTTTTTTGAACCTTCCAATCAAATGCTACTTTTAAACCATTTTCCACAGCAAGTGCGCCGCCGGAAATAAAAAATAAATATTTCATATAATCAGGCTTGGCAACACGAGAAAAAGTATCAACAAATTCTGCCATTTGGGTTGTATAAATATCAGAGTTTGAAGGCTTATTTATTGCTGCAAGTGTGAGTTCTTTTTTTACATTTTCACTTAATAATTTAGGATGATTCATTCCTAAAGCAGATGAAGCAAAAAAAGTAAAAAAGTCGAGATAAACATTGCCAGTTTTTGCATCAACAATTTTCACTCCATGACTTTTTTCAATATCAAGTACAAATTCAAATCCATCTGCAAGCATATATTTGCTTATAACTTCATGTACATTATTTGGTGTAATAGTTGAATGTTCACACACTACGTCATTACTAGATTTTAAAATGTCGTTGTTCATATCTTCTCCTCCCGAATTAACAGTAGATATAAAATTTATAAAATTATTTAATTAAATTTTGGGTAATTAGGTTAAGAAAGGAGGAGAGAATTAAAAAACATTCTCAAATCGTGAGACGAAGTAACTGCGAAGGTTCTTGAAGCCTGTTTCTTCTTTAAAATTCTTTAACTTTAACATTTTTATAATAACAAAATATTTCTAAATAAATTTAATTCTTTCTTGTTGAATATTCAAATGATTATTGGTAATCTTTTCACAATTGAGATAGAAATAATTGATTTTTTATCTTCAATTGGTTACACTTACTGTAACAATTTATTTAATTTATGTCGGCATCTACTAAATTATCAACAGCAGTTAAAGCATTGTGTTATCTTGCAAACTCATATCCAGTTCCGAAGACAAGTTCCCAAATTTCAAGTTTTATCGGTATTAATGCTTCTAAACTCCGAAAAATTTTATCGATGTTAGTAAAAAATAAAATTGTCGAAAGTACTTATGGAATGGCTGGCGGATTTGTTATAAAAAAAAATCCACAGAAATTGCATCTTCAAGAAATTTATTGTGCGATTGAAGATAGGAAAGCATTTCATTTACATATTGCTAAATTGAACGATATTAAATTGACTGAATCTGTAAAACTCAATAATTATTTTTTAGAGCTTTTTTCTGATATTCAAATCGAAATAGAGAATAAAATGAAGAAAATTAGTTTACAATCAATACTTAATAAATTAAATTCAAAATAAAGGAGGAAGTATGGAATTTCTTCAAAAGTTAGGAATCAAAGAAATAAATTTTGGAGCAAGCACAGGATCTAAATGGATTGAAACTAAAGATCAAGGAGAGCTAAAAATATATTCACCAACTGACGGAAAATATATTGCTTCTGTTTTTCAATCTTCTGAATCAGATTATAATAAAGTAATAACAATCGCCGAAGACGCTTTTAAAATTTGGAGAAAAATACCAGCACCTAAACGCGGTGAAATTGTTAGACAAATCGGCGTAAAACTTCGTGAGTACAAGCCTTATCTTGGTAAACTTGTGTCTTATGAAATGGGAAAATCACTTCAAGAAGGATTAGGTGAAGTTCAAGAAATGATTGATATTTGTGATTTTGCAGTTGGGCAATCACGACAATTATATGGCTTTACAATGGCATCAGAAAGAGCAAATCATAGAATGTATGATCAATATCATCCTTTAGGAATTGTTGGAACTATTTCCGCTTTTAATTTTCCGGTTGCAGTTTTTTCATGGAATGCAATGATAGCCGCAGTTTGCGGTGATGTAAATTTGTGGAAACCATCTTCAAAAGTTCCTTTGTCAGCAATTGCAACTCAGAATATTATTGCTCAGGTTATTACAGATAATAATTTACCAGAAGGAATTTTCTCATTAATAATTGGTAAGGGAGCAACAGTTGGAGAGAAATTGTTAAATGATAAAAGAATTCCTTTGATTTCTTTGACAGGTTCAACAAAAGTTGGTCGATATGCTGGTGAAATTATTTCTAAAAGATTTGGAAAAGCAATTCTAGAATTGGGAGGGAATAATGCAATAATTATAACACCTAATGCAGATCTTAAATTAGCTCTGCCGGCAATTGTGTTCGGTGCTGTGGGAACCTGCGGTCAAAGATGCACAACCACGAGACGATTAATTATTCATGAATCAATTTATGAAAAAGTAAAAGCAACAATAATTAAAGCTTATCAAGGTTTAAAAATAGGCGATCCTCTAAACGAAAAAAATCACGTGGGACCATTGATTGATAAGACTGCAGTTGAAATGTTTGTAAATGCACTTAATGAAGTAAAAAAGGAAGGCGGTAAAATATTATTTGGCGGAGAAATTTTAAGCGGAATTGGATATGAATCAGGCTGTTATGTTAATCCAGCAATTGTTGAAGCAGAAAATCATTACAAGATTGTTCAAGAAGAAACTTTTGCACCTATTTTATATTTGGTTAAATATTCTGGTGAAGTAACAAATGCAATATATCTTCACAACGGAGTTGTTCAAGGATTATCTTCATCGATCTTTACAAATAATCTTAGAGAAGCTGAATTGTTTTTATCTGCCGAAGGATCAGATTGCGGAATTGCAAATGTAAATATTGGAACTTCCGGTGCCGAAATTGGCGGCGCTTTTGGCGGTGAAAAAGAAACAGGCGGTGGAAGAGAATCTGGTTCAGATGCTTGGAAAACTTATATGAGGAGACAAACCAACACAATCAATTACGGTACCGAATTACCCCTTGCTCAAGGAATTAAATTCGACATTTAGTTTTTTTCCCCGGCTCCTTTTCCTTTGAAAAGGAGCAATTTTTTCAATTAAAACTTGTAATTAAAGTAAAAAAATAATTGAGCTTATAAGATTCAGCTAATCCCAATTTGATATGGTATTTTCTCATTTTAGAATTGAATTCGCTTCAGGTACTTGAATCATTTTAAAATTTTTAAGTTAACATTTATGGTATAATATTTGTATTTTCTTAATTAGCTGACGTGAGATAAAAATTGAAAACATTAAATTTAGATTCATTTATTTCTAAAGAAACAGATATTGAAAAAAATCAGTATAAAATTCTATCTGGTTTAAAAGAATATCGTTTAGAGTTTAATTTAAATAAACTTTATCCATCATTATCTGAACTTGTATATCTTTCTTCTCAATTAGAAGAGATTTTTGATAGAAAAGGGAACATTAGCATTCCGCTGCCGAAAGGAATTAAAGGAAAAACAAAAGATAAAAATATATTCATTGAGATTGTCGAGCAGCAAAAGGATCAAAAAGATTATTTATATGATCTTATAAATTGGGCAATTCCTTTAATTAAAAATTTAATAGACGAAGCTTATATTTTATATAATTTCGTTGAAGATAATATGGAAATAATTGAAGTAGGCGTGAAGCCTGTCTTCAAGAACGAAGGTTATTTATTAGTTCCGGATAATATTCAAAATGTATTAAAAATTTATAGATATGAAAGTTCAATTTATTCTTCTGAGGTAAGACCATTCCACTCTTTGAAAACTAGTTTTATTCAGAATTCTAAACAATTAAATTTTTCTGGTGCAGAAGAATTTGTTAAACTTGAATTGATTAAAAAATATAAAGACAAACCAAATATCGCCACATATCTTTGCAATACAGAATTAGATTTTCCTTTTGATGAAACTGTATTTCCAATTGCAAAAAGAAAACTACTCGACCATTTATCATTATAAAAAAAGGCCAAGTTTTAGCTTGACCTTTTCCTATTCTTAATTTCAAAATTATTTATCCAACCATTGAAATAAAGTCAGCCATTATATGCCCGGTTTCGTCAAGCACCGGGTCATTTTTCTGATCATCGTCAGCAGAAGGAAGTTCACCTTTCTTAAGTAATTTTAATCCCAAACTTTTTCTTAATTCATTTTCTCTTTCAAATCTTCTTTGCTCTTGATCATCATATTCTTTTTTTCTTACTGTTTCATTTAAAGAAATATACTTCTTATCGTGAGCATCTTTATATTCATTAACTTCATCCATGTAGGAATTCCATTCCGGATCTTTTGCTTTTATTCGAGCTTCGTGTTTCTCTGTTAGTTCCGGAACGTATTTTTTAATATCTCCAAAAGGAGTAAAAGTAGTTGATTTAATTTGGTCCCATGGAAGAGAACTTGGCTCTGAGCTTTCTCCAAATTCTTTTGGATCAATAGCAGAAGGGAATTGTATATCCGGCATTACTCCAAGATGCTGGGTACTTTCACCATTTATTCGATAAAATTTAGCAATGGTTAATTTTATTTGTCCAAGTTTTTGACCGGAATTAGGCATCAAACGATTTAGGTCAATTAAATTTTGAACTGTTCCTTTGCCATAAGTTTCTTCACCAATTATCAAGCCTCTTCCGTAATCTTGAATAGCAGCTGAAAATATTTCTGAAGCTGAAGCGCTGAATCGATTTACCAGAATAAATAGCGGTCCGTTATAATCAATTGAACTATCCGGATCATCTTCAACTCTTATATTTCCATCAGAACTTTTAATTTGAACAACAGGTCCGTTTTTAATAAATAGGCCGGTAAGTTTAATTGCTTCTTCAAGAGAACCACCGCCATTGTTTCTTAAATCAATAATTATTCGCAGCACTTTTTCTTTTTTTAATCCATCCAATAAATTTTTTACATCTCGAGTTGTACTCTTATAATCTTTATCACCGCGTTGTTCAGCTTCAAAATCACTATAAAAAGCAGGAATAGTTATTATTCCAAGTTTATAATTTTTATTATCATTTTTTATATCTAAGATTTTATCTTTTGCAGATTGTTCTTCTAGTTTAATTTCATCTCTTACTAATGTAATTTCCTTAGGCGGAGAACTTGAATTATCTCCAGCAGGTATAATTTGTAAACGAACGACACTTCCTTTTGGGCCTCTTATTAATTGAACTACGTCAGTAATTCTCCAACCAATTACATCAACAAATTCTCCTTCCTTGCCTTGAGCAACACCAACTATTCTATCTCCTTTATGTAAAAGCTTGCTTTTGAAAGCTGGTCCGCCGGCAATAATATCAGCAACTTTAGTGTATTCATCTTCTGTTTGAAGCTGGGCACCGATTCCAGTTAATGTTCTGCTCATATCAATTTTAAAATTTTCTGAAGTACTGGGTGACATATAATTTGTATGTGGATCCAATGATTCAGTAAATGAATTTTCAAATAACTGGAAAACATCTTCGTCTGAATATTGCATTATTGATTTACGCAAATTCTCATATCTCTTCGTAAGTATGTTTTTGATGTCATTCCATTTTTTACCTGTCAAGATTAAATTCAGCGCATCGTTTTTAACTTTCTTTCTCCAAAGATCATTCATTTCAATGCTGTCCTTTGGCCAAGGTGCGCTTTCTCTGTTAAGTTGGAACTCTTCATTTTTTGTATAATCAAATTCTTTATTCAAAATTCTTTCTGAATAATTAAGCCTTTCATTAACCCTATCTTTGAAGACATTAAAAATTTTAAATGGCGTATTCAAATCGCCGTCTTTAATATCGGAATCCAATTGATATCGATATTGATCGAAGTTTGCAATGTCATCAGCATAGAAATAACTTTTATTACATCTAATATTTTTAGATATTTCAAAGTGAATAA
>JAMCWE010000069.1 GCA_023475265.1 Bacteroidota bacterium | reverse complement strand
ATCATTTATAAACCCATCCGCAGATCCGTTAGGCGCTGGTTACAATGCTATTCAAGCAAAAGTAGCAATTGGATCGGGTGGTTTTTTAGGGAAAGGATTTTTAGCAGGAAGTCAAACTCAATTACAATTTATTCCTGAACAATGGACAGATTTTATTTACTGTGTAATCGGTGAAGAATTTGGATTTATCGGAACAATGATTACTCTTGGATTATTTCTTTATCTTTTTATCCGGATATTAAGATTGGCCTCATCAGCAAAAGATGAATTTTTAAGTTTAACTTTAATTGGAATACTTGCAATTTATTTTATACATTTTATTATTAACGTCGGAATGGTTGTCGGGATAATGCCGGTTATCGGACTACCATTACCATTTGTAAGTTACGGCGGCAGTTCGCTTCTGTTAAATATGATCATGCTTGGCATTGCAGCAAATGTTTATAGAACCAGAAAGAACTACGCATAACAAAATTATTTTTTTGATCAACAATTAACTTCTAATATATTAATGAAAGCTACAGATAAACTTAAGATTAAGAATAATGAAGGTAAATTTATTTGTGTCGGGCTAGATACTGATATTAATAAAATACCACGTCATTTACTCAAATATGAAAATCCAATTTTAGAGTTTAATAAAGCTATAATTGATTCATGCGCAGATTATGCGGCCGCATTTAAATTTAATTTTGCTTTTTATGAAAGAGATAAATTTAAATTATTTGATGATCTTATTAAATCACTTTCAGTAATTCCTAAAGATATCTTAGTTATAGCAGATGCAAAAAGAGGAGATATAGGGAATACTTCAGAAATGTATGCAAAAGCAATTCTAGTTGATATGAATTTTGATTCGATTACTGTTAATCCGTACTTGGGTGAAGATTCAGTTTTACCGTTTTTGCAAAATCCGGAAAAGCTTATTTTTATTCTTGCATTAACTTCCAATTCTGGATCTAAAGACTTTGAGAAAATGAAACTTGAAAACGGCAAAATATTATTTCAGCATGTAATTGAAAAAATAAGGTCATGGGATAGTAAACAGAATTGCGGAATTGTATTTGGAGCGACTAACTCACAAGAACTTCAAGAGAATATTAAACTCTTTGGAAATCTCCCGGTACTTTTACCTGGCATCGGGGCGCAAGGCGGAAATTTAGCTGATGTAATTTCAACTTTTAATTCTGCAAGTAGAAAAGATTTTATAATTAATGTAAGTCGTAGTTTAATTTATAAATCTAACGGAAATAATTTTGCTGAAGAATCTATGAAGGAAATAATTAATCTTAATAATCAAATAGCAACGCTTTTTAATATTAAAAAAAATCTTTAAGTTTAATTATTAAGATTTCAACCTTTGATATTCATTGATTTGTACAAGCTATTTTAAAAGGGAACTTTCATGTCAGAATTGAAATTATCGAAACATATTGAAGAATTAATTCAAAAAGAAGACGAACAGATTCCTCAAGCTCTTTTCCCAGAAATCTATGAAATTAAAAACTTAAAAGTAAGTAAGGCCCTGCCGTTATTAAAATTTAGTAATCTTCAGTTTACCCAAACTGCTATTAATAAAAAAATAGATATTGATGTAATTGTTCCATCAGTAACAAGGCCGGTAGATTTATTATTATTTATTAATCAAAAAAAATACGATATGTTTTATAAAGCGACTGAAGGATTTTATATATTTAAAAATGTTGATTTGGAATCAAGTGAAAATATAATTGAAATATTTTATAGAATTGGCAAAAAAAGATCTTCATCTATTTACTCCATAGTTAAAAAGAAAAAAAGTGGGAAGCACAATGAAAAAATCGCAAAGCATAAACGAAAAATTTTTGTATGAAATTTGGAAAAATCAGAATTTCACAAAAGGATTAATTACAAAAGATGGTCAGAATATTGAAGTAATTAATATTGGCATTGAGAATAAAGAATTAAGCGGCCCGGATTTCAAAAATGCAAAAATTAAAATTGGTAATATTACTTTTACTGGAGATGTTGAAATTGATATTGATCATGCAGATTGGAAATCGCATGGCCATAATTTGAATAAGAAATACAACTCAGTTATTCTTCATGCAGTGTTAAATGATATTGATCGTAATAATGTTTACACCTCCGAAGGCAGAAAAATTCCATCAGTTTCAATAATTAATTTTTTGCAAGCCGATTTAGCAGAAAGTATTAAAGCTGCAATTATTTCTGAAAGCAAAAAAAGAATAAATAAAATGCCGTGCATGGAAAGTAATTCCGAAATAACAGAAAAGGATAAACTTAATTTTGTTTATGATTTAGGGATTAACAGATTTAAGCATAAAAAAGAAAAATTTTTAGAAAGGCTTAAAGAGTTAATTTATTTGGAACAACAGAATTTAAAAGAACCGATAATTAGATACGAACTAGATGAAAAATTTTATAATAAAACATTTAATCAAAATGATTTTAACAATCAGCATTTATGGCAGCAACTAATATATGAATCAATTTTTGAAGCACTTGGATATTCAAAAAATAAAGAGATTATGAAATCCTTAGCAAAAGCTGCTGATATAAAATTCCTAAGCACTATATCCAATCAAGAATTTATCTCAACGGTTGAATCGGTGTTATTCAACATCGGTGGCTTAATGCCCGATGTTATTCATCTGCCTGATGAAGAAACTTCTGTCTATACTAAAAAATTATATGAAATTTGGAATGGTATTAAAAACAAATATGATGGGATAAAATTCAATGCTGCACAATGGCATTTCTTTAAATTAAGACCTCAGAATTTTCCAACCGTTAGATTAGCCGGCGGAGCTAGAATATTAAAAAAAATAATGAATGAAAATTTAATCGGAAAAATAACTGATGCAATTTCACAAAAAAATAAGGATAAAGATACCATCAATTATGTACGCTCATTATTTATTATAAAAAGTGATGGCTTTTGGAAAAATCATTATGTATTCGACCAACCAGCGAAAGTTCCAATAAATTATTTTATTGGTTCAGCAAGAGCAGACGAAATTTTGGTTAATATTATTTTACCGGTTATAACATTATACTTTGAAATTTTCGGCAAGAAGGAACTTAGTCAAAAAACTATAAAAATCTTTTTAAATTTCTATCAGAATAGTGAAAACAATCTTGTTAATGAAGTTTCATCAACTTTATCTTTAAATGATGCATGGAAACGTAGCGTGTTATATCAAGGTATGATAGAACTTTTTAGAAATTTTTGTTCGAGAGATAAATGTCACGAATGTTATATCGGCCAAAAAATATTTAGTTAAATAAAAATTACAATTGTTTTTAGTTACTGCTGGTTAACCTTTGAATATCATCTCTAAGCTTTGCTGCTCTTTCATATTCTTCTGCCTCTAAAGCTTCTCTCAATTTATTTTGCAGTGCCGCAATTTGTGCTTCTTTTGATTTAGGTATCGTGTCAACTTCTTTCTCAACATCTTTTTTTGCAATAGATTCTTTTTCAGTTTCTTCAGAAGGTATAAATGCGGCAATTTGCATTACTGATTCAGTGACATAAATTGGCGCTTGAGCTCTAACAGCTAGCGCAATTGCATCACTCGGACGGCTATCGATTTCGTTTGTTAATGCAGAAACGTCTAAAATAATTTTTGCGTAAAAAGTATTTTCTCTTAATTCATCTACAATGACTTCTACAACAGTAGCGCCTAAATTATCGATAACCTGCTTTAATAAGTCATGTGTTAACGGACGTGGTGGTTTAATCCCTTCAATTTCTAGAGCAATAGCTTGAGCTTCAAAAGCACCAATAATAATTGGCAGCCTTCTTATGCCATTTATTTCTTTTAATAATATTGCATAAGCTCCACCCGTCGACGGACTTGATGAAAGTCCTAAGATTTCACATTGAATTTTTTGCAATTAAAACTCCTAATTTTTTAAGATTTAATCTGCTTTATCTCTTCAGTTAATTTAGGCAAAATTTCTAATACATCACCCGCAATACCATAATCTGCAATATTGAAAATTGGAGCTTCCTTGTCTTTATTAATAGCAACAATATATTTTGAAGATGACATACCAGCAAGATGTTGAATTGCACCGGAAATTCCACACGCAATGTATAGAGAAGGAGAAACTGTTTTACCTGTTTGTCCAACTTGCTCATTATGAGGTCTCCACCCAGCGTCTACAACCGCTCTAGAAGCACCTACGGCGGCGCCAAGTGATTCAGCTAAGTTTTCTACTAAATAAAAATTTTCTGGTCCTTTTAATCCTCTTCCGCCGGATACAATAATATCTGCTTCGGCAACATCTAATTTACCTTCGGATTTTTTTATTTCAATTGTACGAGTTTTTAAATTTGGTGATTGAATATCTTTTACGATTATGCTTGCTGTAGAAGATTTTTCTTTTTTCTGTGGTTTGAAAACATTTGGCCTGATTGTAATTATTTTTATGTCACTTTTTAATTTTACATCAATTAATGCTTTGCCTGCGTAAACAGGTCTGGTTGCAATAACTTCTCCGTTAGAAATTTCATAACTAATACAATCAACTATACAACCGCCATTTAATCTAACGCTAATACGCGGCGCAAGATCTCTTCCTAAGGCTGTGTTCGGAAAAACTAAATAGTTTGTATTCAATTCTTTTGCTTGTTCGGAAATAACATCCGCATATCCAGAAGGAGAATAGTTTGCTAAGTTTTCATTTTTTAAATGGAATATTTTGCCTACTCCATAATTCAAAGCTTCGTCTAAATTCTCAATTTCGTTCCCAACTATAATTGCTTCAGGCTCCAAATTTAATCGCGATGCTAAATTTGAAACAACGCTTAATACTTCGAAAGAAACTTTTTTTAATTTTCCTTCTCTTTGTTCTAATATTCCCAGAATTTTATTTGGCATAAATTTGTTTTCCTTTTAAATGACTTTTGCTTCTTCATGTAATAATTTAACAAGCTCTGAAACAGCAGTACTATCGCTGCCCAAAATTCTTCCAGGACTTTTTGGAGCAGGCTTTTTCATTTTTAGAATCTCTGTTAAATTATCAACTTGCAAAGCTGGTTTTTCTTCAATCACTTTTTTCTTTGCAGCCATTATACCTTTTAATGATGCATATCTTGGCTCGTTCAATCCTTTTTGAGCAGTAATCACTGCAGGCAATTCAGATTCAACAACTTCTTTACCGCCTTCAATTTCTCTTTCTGCAATTATTTTATTGTTTTCAATTTTCAGATCGACGACAATGGTTATGCAAGAATACCCTAATAATTCAGAAGTAATTTGTCCGGTAATTGAATTATCAAAATCAACTGATTGCTTTCCCATAAACACAAGTTCACAATTCTGATTTTTAATTTCATCAGCTAAAGCTTTTGCAACAGAAAATGAATCTCTTGGGCTATCATCCTTTAATAAAATTCCACGGTCGGCGCCCATTGCAAGAGCTTTCCTAATAGTTTCTTTGCTGCTATCGCTGCCAACGCTAATAACTACTACTTCACCGCCAAATTGTTCTTTAGTTTTAAGAGCTTCCTCAACTGCGAACTCGTCATATGGATTAATTATATATGTTACTCCAGATTGATCGATAGATTTCTCATCTTTCCCAATTACTATTCTGGTAGCAGTATCCGGAACGTGACTGACACAAACTGCTATATTCATTAAACCTCCGTTTTAATATTTATTTTCTTATAAAAAAATATAATATTCAACTCAAATAAAATCAAACCAAACATCGTTACTTTAAGTTTAGTATTTAAAATATTCTTTCAAATATAAACCAATTTTTTTATTTTTTAGCTATGGAAAAGGAATTAGAAAATAAACCCATCATAGAAATTGATTCAGCTGAGGAAACAACTGTTGGACTTGAAAGCAGAGTAATATTATTTAATGATGATTGGCATACTTTTGATGAAGTGATCAATCAGCTAATAAAAGCTATTAGTTGTACATTTGAAAAAGCCCGAGATTATGCTTTTGAAGTTCATGTGAAAGGGAAATCAATAGTTTTTAATGGCTCAATGAAAGATTGTTTAACAGTATCTGGAGTTCTTGAAGAAATTGCTTTAACCACTCAAATAGTAACTTAAATTAATATTTTTACATTTCTCCTTTCATCTTCTATATTTTCCGTCATATGCAGCTTCCAATTACATTGTTTGTAGAGGGACTTATCTTTATATTTATCACTCAATTTTTAAAAAGGTATACGGTGAAAAAACTTAGAGAAGATATTAGAAATATAGCTATTATAGCGCACGTAGATCATGGAAAAACTACTCTTGTGGATCATATGCTTAAACAAACCGGTGCATGGAGAGCAAATCAACACGTTGATAAAAGAGTTATGGATTCAAATGATTTGGAACGGGAACGCGGAATTACTATTCTAGCAAAAAACTTAAGTGTAAAATATAATAACGTAAAAATAAATATTATTGATACACCTGGTCATGCTGATTTCGGCGGAGAAGTTGAAAGAACTCTTAAAATGGTTGACGGCGTTTTGCTTTTAGTTGATGCTGCCGAGGGTCCATTACCTCAAACTAAATTTGTATTAAAAAAATCATTGGACCTTGGTTTAAAACCAATCGTAGTTATTAATAAAATTGATAGAAAAGATGCCAGAGCTAATGATGTTTTAAATGAAGTTTTTGATTTATTTGTTTCGCTTGGAGCTAGTGAAGAGCAACTTGATTTTCCATTTGTTTATGCTATCGCTAAGGAAGGAATCGCTAAAATTAATTTAGAAGATGAAAATAAATCATTGCAGCCTTTATTCGAATTAATTGTTAAATCAGTTCCGCCGCCGTTTGTTGATATGGACGAACCATTTCAAATGTTAATTTCTGCGATTGATTATAACGATTATCTCGGTAGAATTGGAATTGGTAGAATTCATAATGGGTCTGTAAAAATTGGTGACCATGTAGTTTTGATTTCTAAAGAAGGACAGAAAATTAATTCCAAGATTACAAAGCTATATTCATTTGAAAATATAAAGAGAATTGATGCCGAAGAAATTCACGCTGGCGATATAGGCGCAATTGCAGGTTTTGAAGATGTTGATATTGGCGATACTATGGCTAGCATTTCTAAACCGGAAAGTCTGCCATTTGTCGCTATTGACGAGCCAACAATTACAATGAATTTTATTGTTAACAATTCTCCGTTTGCAGGAACAGAAGGAAAATATGTAACAACTCGTAACTTAAGCGAGAGACTTTCAAAAGAATTAAAATCGAATGTAAGCCTTCGAGTTGAAATGACAGATTCACCAGATTCTTTTAAAGTAAGCGGCAGAGGTGAATTACATTTAGCAATTCTTGTTGAGAATATGAGACGGGAAGGATACGAGTTACAATTAAGCAAGCCGCAAGTAATAACAAAGAAAATATTAGATGTTCTTTGTGAACCAATCGAACATGTAATCATTGATGTTCCGGAAGAATTTGTTGGTGTTGTAATTGAAAAGCTTGGCAAAAGAAAAGCAGAAATGAAAAATATGCTTACATTTAATGAAAACACCAGACTTGAATTTGTAGTTCCGTCAAGAGGTTTAATTGGCTACCGTGCAGAATTCATGACTGATACAAAAGGGACAGGAATTCTTCATCATAATTTTAGCGGATATGAACCATTCAAGGGAGAAATTTTAAATCGACAACATGGCGCTTTGGTAGCGATGGAAGGCGGAGTTGCATCTGCTTATGCGATGTTTAAACTTCAGGAGCGTTCTGTTTTCTTTATCGAACCTGGTACGAAAGTTTATGAAGGAATGGTAGTCGGTGAAAACTCAAGATTGAATGATATGAATGTTAATGTCACCAAAACAAAACAGTTGACTAATATGCGGGCATCCGGTGCGGACGAAGCAATAAGATTAGAGCCGCCAACGATTCTAACTCTTGAACAAGCAATTGAATGGATAACTGAAGAAGAATATGTTGAAGTAACTCCGGAGAGCATTAGAATTAGAAAAAAATATTTAACCGAAATGGATAAAAAGAATGCTCGCTTGGCTGCTAAACAAAAAGAAACTGAAGCAGTAACTCAATAAAAGATTAATAAATTTTTTGATTATAAAAATGAAAGATGACATGCCGGAACAAATTCTTAAAAATTTGAAACCAGAAATATTATGGGAAAGATTTTATGAAATTTCTAGAGTTCCGAGGCCATCTAAAAAGGAAGGGAAGATACTTGAGCATTTCAAAAAATTATTATCAGAATTAAATGTTTCATATAAACAGGATAAAGTAGGAAATATTTTAGCCTCGATACCAGCAACCAAAGGCTATGAAAAATCACCGGTGGTTGTTCTCCAAGGCCATGTCGACATGGTTTGCGAAAAAAATAAAAATACGTTTCATGATTTTGACAATGATCCAATAATCCTAAAACGAACAGACGAATGGATTACTGCTGATGGAACAACATTAGGTGGTGACAACGGAATTGGAGTTGCCGCAGCGTTAGCAGTTATTTCCGACAAAGAAATTATTCACGGACCAGTTGAAATTCTTTTAACAGTTGATGAAGAAACTGGCTTAACTGGTGCTAATAATCTGGAAAAAGGATTTTTAACAGGGAAAATACTTTTGAATTTAGATTCGGAGGAAGATGGAGCTTTTTATGTCGGATGTTCCGGTGGAATAGATACTGTAGGAAGATTTATTTTAGAATATGAATATGTTAATCCGGAATATGCAGCTTATGAAATTTTAGTCTCAGGATTAAAAGGAGGTCACTCAGGTTTAGATATAAACACCGGAAGAGCAAATGCAATTAAAATTTTGGCAAGAGCTCTAAAAGAGTTGGATGAGTTTGAATATGAAATATTTTCAATTTCTGGCGGCAGCAAAAGAAATGCAATTCCTCGTGAAGCTGAAGTTGTTCTGTTTGTTCATCCATCAAACATTAAACAAATTGAAAAAATAATTTCTGAATTTTATTTAAGGTTATTTAATGAATTCAAAGTTACGGATGGTTTGCTTAAAATTGAATTTATTAAATCATCAATACCTTCTAAAAAAGTATTTTCTGAAACATTAAAAGAAAATATAATAAATACTATTCTCGCACTTCCTCATGGCGTTATTACCATGAGCCAAGATATTCCAGATCTTGTTGAAACTTCAACAAATCTGGCAACAGTTACTATGGCTAATAATAATTTGGTAATTGGTACGTGTCAAAGAAGTTCAATTGAAAGTGCGAAAAATTATATTGCCCAAAGTGTCGAAGCAGTTTTTCGATTGGCTAAGGCAGAAGTTAACAATGAAGATGCTTATCCAGGTTGGAAACCGAATTTGGACTCTGAAATATTGAAAATTTCAAAAAAAGTATTTAAAGATTTGTTTAACAAAGAACCTGAAATAAAAGCCGTTCATGCTGGTTTGGAATGTGGAATTTTAGGCGACAAAGAACCTGGGCTTGACATGATTTCATTTGGTCCAACAATAACCGGCGCACATTCACCTGATGAGAAAGTAAATATTGAAACTGTAGAAAAATTTTATGATTTATTGAAAGGCATATTAAAGTACATTGCTGAAAAAAATAAATAATTATTCCGGGGATCTAAAAAACATTAAAAAGATTTTTTTATTTTGTTAAGCACATAGGGAACAACAACAAGCTTCATAAATTTCTTCATAACCATAATCAATCGTAAGTTCTTCGCCAGCGTTTATATCTCTGTAGGAAACAAGCATCAAGCTATATTCATCTCTATCTATAACTTCACAATTAAAATCACATTTATGATTTATGTATTTTATTTTTTCTGTCTTTGAAGAATCAATATAAGTGTTGCCATTCCAGAAAATATAAACATTATTATTATCTTCACGACGAACGCATTCTTGTTCGTCAATAACTTCACCATTAATTATCATTATCTCTTTGCCTTCAGGAATAAATATATTGGTGAATATCCCATTCCCATGTATGCTTGAAGGTCTTACTTCGATGTGCATTTCGTAATTTTCTTTCATTGTGAAATACTTGGCTCCTTGTTTTCCTCTTTTATGATTTTCTCTTTTAAAATTTTCAAATAAGAAACATCAGAAATAGGGTACGTATATTTTATTGAGTCCGGATAATTTCCGATATGATAATCGAAATTATAAATTTCTTTATTATTTATACCGTAATAAACTACTTTTAAAATCCCATATTTGTCTGTTCTTAAATCCAAAGCATATTGAATTTTTGATCGATAAATTTTTTCCGGTACTTCTTGAAATTCAATTGGCTTTTTGTGCATTTGAAGTATCCAGACGTTGAATTTATAATTCTGCAATGTGTTAAGGGTAGACTCACCATACCATATTTTTTGATTATCATTTTCAATCAGCAGCTTCCACTGTAAGTTTTCATCTTGTGCAAATAAATAAATGCTTGGAAGAAAAAATAAAATAAGTAATAACTTTATGTATACATTCATGTTATCCGCTTTCAAATACTTTTTGCAGTGCGAAGTTACCTAAAATAATTGATATTTAAAATATGGTTAATTAATTTCACAGCAATAGAATTATCAAGCAGAAACTTTTAATATATAATTTCATACTCAAATTGAATTCAATAGAATAGATTAGAATAATGTTTTAGAAAAGTTGTTTAAAAATAATTCATTAATATGAACTTGGATAAGAAAATAACGGGGAAGTCCTGTTTAAGACTATTCAAATTTTTAATTTAAAGGTTCATCATGAAGACTCTTTTCGTTTTAATTCTAATTCTGTTTGGGAGACAAACCATGGCACAAGAAACTTTGGACGAAGTAAAATATAATATTCTAAAGGAATTTAAAAAAGTTGATGGCCGTTTTGCTTTAGCATTTTGGGAACTTCAGCCCAATGGACAACATATCTTGATAAATGAAAAAGAAAATTTTCACGCTGCTAGTACAATGAAAACACCAGTGATGATTGAAGTGTTTAAACAGTCGGGAGAAGGGAAATTCAATCTTGATGATTCTGTCATCATAAAAAATGAATTTAAAAGCATTGTCGACAGTTCAATTTATTCATTAAATTTTACAGATGACTCGGGAGAAAATCTTTATCAATATATTGACAAGAAAAAAACAATAAAAGAATTAGTTTATGATATGATTACCGTGAGCAGTAATCTTGCTACAAATATATTAATTGATCTTGTAAACCCGAAGAATGTAATGAATACAATGAAAAAATTTGGAGCAAATGATATTAAAATAATGCGAGGTGTTGAAGACCTTAAAGCTTTTGACTTAGGAATTAATAATACTACAACCGCATATGATTTAATGATAATATTGAAAAAAATTGTTGATGGGGAAGCAGCTTCTCAAAATTCGTGTTCTGAAATGATTAATATTTTACTTGATCAAAAATTAAATTCAATTATTCCAGCTAAATTGCCGTTAGATGTAAAAGTTGCTCATAAAACCGGTTCAATTTCCGGAGTTGTACATGATTCCGGAATAATATTTTTACCAAATGGAAAAAAATATATTTTAGTTTTTTTATCAAAAAATTTACAGAACAACCAACTAGGAGTTGAAGTTGGTGCTAAGGTATCAAAGTTAATTTATGATTATGTGATGCAAAAAATGTAATAAGTTTTTAATTTTAATAATTTAGTCTTGGATGAATGAAATTATTATTTCATGAAATTTCAGGTTTAATTTCAGTATATCCATTTACTTTGAATAAAACTCAATAAAAATATTTTACAGTTGTAATTAGAAATTTTACTAATGATTAGAGCAAACCAAATTCAAGAAATTCAGCAAATTGATAAACTAGGTTATTGGGAATTAGATTTAAATTCGAAAAAATTAGAATTATCGGATGAACTTTATAAAATATTTGGTTTTGAAAACGCCAATTCAAAGATTTCGTTTGACCAATTTTTACAATGTATTTATTCAGAAGATCGAATATTAGTTAAACAAGTTTTTGAACTTTCATTAGTAAATTACAAATCATTTTCTATTGAATATCGAGTAGTTCTTCCAAACAACACAATACGGCTTATAAGTTGGTGGGGTAGTGTAATCCTTGATGAAAAAAAGCAGCCCATAAAAATAAAAGGAATTGGACAGGACTTTACAGATCAAAAAAATATTGAACTGAAGCTTACTGCACAGATTCAGATTATTCAGATTTTATCTGATGCAAAAAATGTTATAGATATTATTCCTAATATTTTAAAAATCATTTGCGAAAGCGTTAATTGGCAAATTGGTGAATTATGGTTGGCAGATTATTCAGTTAACCTGCTAAATCTTGAAGGCAGCTGGTCAAGCCCAAGTATCGATGCAGAAGAATTTATATCAGTTAGCATGAAGTGCAAATTCGGATTTGGTGTAAGTTTGCAAGGACGTGTTTGGGAAAGCGGTAAACCCTTATGGAGCAGCAATGCGATAGATGATCAATTTTTTCCAAGAACAAATTTTGCAGCAAAATTAAAACTTCAAACTGCATTAGCTTTTCCAATTGAATCAAAGAAAAAAGTTATAGGGATTTTGGCTTTTTATAAAAATGAAGTTATGGAGCCTGATAATGATTTATTAGTTATGTTGGATTTTTTGGGGAAACAAATTGGTGATTTTATTGAGCGAAAAAAAAATGAACCGACTCTTCAAGAAAGTGAAGGACTTTATAAAACACTTGTAGAAATTTCCCCGGATGCAATTACTTATACTGATTTAAGCGGAAAGATTTTATTTTGTAATCAACAAGCGGCGGAACTTTTCGGATTTAATTTGGTTGAAGAATTTATTGATCAAAACATTTACGCATTTACAGCACCTGAAGATCAAAACAATGCAATTAAAAATGAAAACACTACAATTGAACTTGGTAAAACTAAAAACATTGAATATACATTGATCAAAAGAAACGGAACAAGGTTTTATGCGGAAGTTAATACATCAATTGTTAGAGATATTTCCGGAAAACCAAAAGCATTTATAGGAGTAATCAGAAATATTACAAATAGAAAATTGGCTGAAGAAGAAATAAAGATTAGAATTGAACAGCAAGCTACAATTGCTGATTTCGGACAATATGCACTTGCCGGAAATGATCTTCAGAAATTAATGAACAAGGCAACCGAAGTAGCTGCTAAAACTCTTAACATAGAATTTTGTGAACTATTAGAATTACTTCCTGATAATAAAACATTAATATTAACTGCTGGTTATGGTTGGAAAAAAGGATCTGTAATTAGAACTAAATTTAATTTTGGGATGGATTCTCATGCAGGTTTTACTTTGATGTCAAATGAACCTGTTGTTGTTGAAAACTATCAGTACGAAAAAAGATTTAAAGCCTCAAAATTATTGAAAGATCATAAAGTAGTTTCCGGAATTACTGTTGTAATTAAAGGGAAGGACAAACCTTTTGGAATTCTTGGACTGCATAGTACTAAACCTAGAATTTTTACTAAAAATGATTCGCATTTTCTGCAGGCGATAGCAAATATTCTTTCAATCGGAATCGGAAGAAAAAATATTGAAGAGGAATTAGCTCAATCATTAAAATTATCTAAAATTGTTCAGAAGCAAGCTGAGGAAAGCAAAAATCAACTTGAATTTCTTTCCGAGGCAAGTAGGATTTTAAATTCTTCACTAGATTATTATCAAACGCTCGAAAGCTTATCAAATCTTGTTATTCGTTCTATTGCCGATTGGTGCATTATTGATTTAGTAGAGGAAGATGGTGTTATGCGAAATGTTACTGTTTCCAGTTCTGCTCAAGAAAATCTTGACGAGATAAAAATGTTTCATGAAAAAATTAGAACGGATTTATATTCGAGGTTAAGAATACAAAAAGTTTTAGAGTCAGGTAAACCGGAATTATTTCATCAAATTAATAATTCGATACATACTTTAAATATTAAAGACGAAGATTTGTTAAACATTGTTCGTAAGCTTGGTCTAAAATCGGCTGTAATAGTCCCGCTAAAGATTAGAGATCAGATACTTGGTGCCATTAGCTTAGCTTCGGTCAAGCCTAGCTTCAGGTATTCAACATCGGAATTAATTTTTGTAGAAGATCTTGCGAGACGAGTATCTACTGCTATTGAGACTTCCCGATTATTTAAAGAAGCTAATTTATTAAATGATAAATTAAATAAAAAAGCAAAAGAACGTTCCGAAGAATTGGAAATTTCAAATACTGAACTAGAAGTGGAAATGAAATTGCGCCGGAATGTTATTCAAGACTATAATGCATTGGTGTTGCAGCAATCTGGAATTATGGAATTAGCACAAAAATCTATTTCGGAAATTAGTCCAATGTTGTTTTTGCAAGAAGTAGTTTCAATTATTCCGAGAGCATTGCAAGTAGAATTTTGTGGTATATTTGAAATTAATTCTGATAAGAAAAAATTGATTCTCCGGACGGCTGTCGGCTGGAAACATACTGAAGTTGGAATTATGGAATTGGATATTAAGCCGGATTTCCAGGAAGGTTATATCGTTTTACATAGTGAAAAATTAATAGCTGAAAATTATATCTCTAATAATAAATTCAAATTGCAATCATCCTTAATTAGTTGTGATATAAAAAATGGTCTGAGTGTATTAATTAATAAGGGCAAGCAACACTATGGGGTATTAAGTATTTATACTGTGAAAAATAAAAATTTTGATCAAGATGGAATAAGATTTGTGAAGATTATTACGAATTTGATTTCTAATGTATTCGGAAAAAAAGAATTGGAAGAAAAATATACTCACTTATTGAATACTTCTAAAAGTAGTTAAATGTTAATTTAAAATATTAAAGTAGACACAAAAAATTATTTTTAATTACTTTGACAATTCAAAAAAATTAATGTGTAGTTCTTTTCACTACAAAAAAATTATTGAAACTACTACAGCATAATTGAATTTACTATATTATTTTTTTTAAGCGGATTTTCATTTAACTCACTCAATAAAAGTTTGAAGACTGTAAGGGTAAATTACGTGTTAAATATTTAGTCTATATTTTTTAATAACATTCTTTCTTAATAATATTTGATTGAGTTCAGAACAATTAAATTATTTTGAAACTTTGAGAAAAAATATAAATCATTTTTTATTCATTAATGGTTGGTAAGAATGCGGATATTTGTTGTAGAAAATCATGAAATATTTAAAGAGGGATTGATAAAAATTTTAAATAGTCAAACTAACTTTGAAGTTGTAGGAAGTGCCAGCTTACCTGAAGAAATATACTCAAATTTTGTAAGGCTCAATGTTGACGTACTTGTTTTAAGTATTACTTTTTACGGTAAGAATGAAATAGAATTAATCCAAGATTTAATAAACAAATTTCCAAATATTAAAATTTTGATTTTATGTGAGCATGCATCTGAAAGGCTCGCATTAAGACTGATTCAATCGGGTGCATCAGGTTTCGTTTCAAAAAAAATTACCGCAAATGAATTGATCACTGCTTTGATGAAAATTATGAGCGGGCTGAAATATATAGAATCGGAGCTTTCAGCCAGTATTTCCCTGCATTCAATGTATAAGAGCTATTCATTGCCGCATGAAAAATTATCTGACAGAGAAATAGAGGTGATGAGATTAATTGCAAACGGAAAAAAGATAAGTAAAATTGCTTCAGATCTATCCTTAAGCATTAATACAATTTCAACTTATAAAACAAGAATTTTTGAAAAAATGAATATGAAATCAACAGCAGAAATTATAAGGTATGTTTTTGAACACAATCTTTTATAATGGGAGTTTATTTTTCATTATCCTTATACTATAATTAATTAAGATATTTTAAAAATAAAAAATTGGAAAAATATAATAGTTTGATACAAATTTACTTTTATTTATAATTCTCAAATACAACCTTCACTTTGATTCTTTTGAATTTAAAGAATTATAGATATGCCTTTGCGTATCGAAGTATTATATTTTAAATTCAGTTGCGGATCAACAAAAAGCTGCCTCAGTAAAAAAATAAAATCATGCAATAAAAATATTGGAAAAGCAATCTGAATATTCAATTACTATTTATGTTATAAAACATTTGCATTTATCAATATTGTCCCTAGAATAAAACGAGGAAATATTGATAACAATAAATAAAAAATTAATAACATAAAGATGAATAATAAAAAAGTTCCAATAATAAACAGAAAAAATTCCGACTTCGCACCGTATAAAACATTATTCGAAAAGAATCCGCAGCCTATGTGGGTTTATGATCTTGAATCCCTGTGCTTCTTAACTGTCAACAATGCCGCTATTGAATCTTACGGATATAGCAAAGATGAATTTCTCAAGATGACTATAAAAGATATTCGACCAAAAGAAGATATATCTAAACTTTTAGAAAATATTTCTGTCAATAGAGACATTTATCAAAGATCCGGAGTATGGAGACATTTAAAAAAAGATGGAAATATAATATTAGTCGAAATTTCTTCTCACAGTATAACATTTAAAAGAAAAAAAGCCAGGCTAGTTGTTATCCACGATGTTACTAAAAGAGAAATGGATAGTGAAACTATACGTTATCTGGCATCTATTGTTGAATCATCAGACGACGCAATTCTCGGGAAAGATTTAAATGGAATAATAACAAGTTGGAATAAAGGCGCAGAACGAGTTTATGGTTATACTAAAGAAGAAATATTAGGAAGTTCAATATTAAAATTATTTTCCAAAGAAAACACTAATGAGCTGCCATACATTGTGGAAAGAATAAAGAGAGGAGAAATAATAGAACATTATCAAACTGTGCGCGTAAGAAAAGACGGGCAAAATATAATTGTATCAACATCAATTTCACCTATAAAAAACGAAACCGGAACAATTGTCGGCGCTTCTGCAATAGCAAGAGATATTTCAGAAAAAATAAAAGCTGAAAGTGAAATAAGCAGGTTGTTTGAATTAGAAAAATCAGCAAGGTTGAAAGCGGAAAAGGTTCAACAGCGATTGTCATTTTTATCAGATGCGAGTAAAATTTTATCTTCTTCTTTAGATTACGAAAAAACACTTGCGAGTGTTGCAAATATTGCGATTCCATTTCTCGGAGACTGGTGTGCAATTGATTTAATAAATAGTTCGGAAAAGTTTAATAGAGTTGCAGTTGTTCATATGGATCCTGAAAAAGTAAAATTTGTGTACGAATTAAGGGAGCGGTTACCAAATATTCAAAATATTTTTTCCGGAATAAACGAAGTGATAAAAAGCGGGAAGCCTTTGTTAATTCCAAAAGTTACTGAAGAATTCCTTGCAAGTTTTAATAATATAGAAGTTGTAAAAATATTATTAGAACTCGGATTAACTTCAATAATGTTAGTTCCGCTGCGAACCCGGGAAAAAGTATTTGGAATAATTTCACTAGTTATGGCAGAATCAAATCGACATTATGATAAATCCGATTTAGCGCTTGCCGAAGAATTAGCAACACGGGCAGCTATTGCAATTGACAATTCAAAATTATTTAAAGAAGCTCAATTATTAAATTCTGAATTGGAGAAAAGAGTAAAGATCCGTACTGAACAGCTTGAAACTGCAAATAAAGAACTTGAAACTTTCAGCTATTCGGTTTCACACGATCTCAAGGCTCCGTTACGCGCTATTGAAGGTTTTACAAAACTGTTATTAGAAGATCATGCAAAAGAATTAACCGAAGAAGCACAAAGATTATTAAATGTAGTAACTACCAATACCCGAAACATGGCTCAATTGATTGAGGATCTACTGGCATTCTCAAGAGTAAGCAGAATTCAGATGACAAAAATAAAATTTGATATGACGCGCCTTGTCAATCAAGTTTTTACTGAGCTGCAAGTGCTTGAAAATGGACGAGTGTTTGAATTTAAATTGGAAGAACTTTCTCCAGTAAATTGTGATCCTTCATTATTACGACAAGTTTGGGTAAATCTAATTTCTAATGCGATGAAATTTACTCGACCAAGAAAAATATCGGAAATTAAAATTGGGTGTGAATTAAAGAACGAAGAGGTAGTTTATTTTATTAAAGATAACGGTGTTGGCTTTGATATGCGTTATTCTCAGAATCTTTTTGGAGTTTTTCAAAGATTACATAAGGCAAAAGATTTTGAAGGTACGGGAGTTGGACTTGCATTAGTTCAACGAATTATAAATCGCCATGGTGGAAGAGTTTGGGCAGAAGCAAAGCTAAATGAAGGTGCTGCTATTTATTTTTCATTATTAAAGGAAAAAATATGATGATAGAACCAATTGATATCCTATTGGTTGAAGACAATACTGCTGACCAAGAGCTGACTTTAAAAGCTTTAAAAAAGTATAACATAACCAATAATATTTTTGTTGTTGAAGATGGAGCAGAAGCACTGGATTTTATTTTTGCTGAAGGCGAACATTCAAGCAGAGACATTCATAATAATCCTAAAATTATTTTATTGGATTTAAAACTGCCAAAGGTAAGCGGCCTGGAAGTTCTTAAAAAAGTTAAAGGAGATGAACGCACCAGATCAATTCCGGTTGTTGTGTTGACCTCTTCGAGAGAGGAAAGAGATTTAATTGATAGTTATAAATATGGCGTAAATAGTTATATAGTTAAGCCTGTTGACTTTAATAAATTTATAGAAAGCGTAAAAGATATAGGTTTATATTGGATGCTGCTTAATCAACTACCAAAAAGATAGACGGAATTAATTTCTCAAAATTCAATATTATCAGTAAAAACAAATATCAACTAGAGAACCAAAATGGAAAAACGAATAAAGTTATTAATGCTAGAAGATAGTATCGAAGATGCTGAAATAGTAAGAAATGAACTTGCAAAAACTGGTCTTGATTTTGTAATTAAATTAGTTGATAATAAAGATGAATTCGAAAAAATGCTAAACAAGTTCAAGCCAGATATAATACTATCAGATTATTTAATGCCGGGCTTTAACGGATTAGCGGCTTTAGAAATAGTAAAAGAAAAAGGATTTGACATTCCCTACATATTTGTATCCGGACATATTGGAGAAGACCTTGCAATAGAAGCTCTACATCGGGGCGCAACAGATTATGTTCTTAAAGATAAATTGACAAAGCTGGTTCCAGCTATTACTCGCGTTTTAAAAGAAAAGGAGGAACATCAAAAAAGAAATGCAGCGGAAATTGCTTTAAAGGAATCTGAAGAAAAATATAGAACAGTTGTAAATAGTTTGAATATTATTTTATTTATTCTGGATAATGACGGGACGATTATTTTTGTTCAAGGTAAAGGTTTGGAAGCTTTAAATTTGAAAGCAGAAAATCTGGTCGGTTCATCTATTATTGGTAGATATAGTGATATTCAAATTCAGATGGCGGATGGAATTAATATATCCGGTAAAGATGCTTTTCAAAAAGTTTTAAAAGGCTATATTGTACACGGCATCTCTAAAATCCAGAATAGATATCAAGAAGTAAAATTAGTTCCACAAAGAAACATTTATAATGTAATTATTAGAATTGTCGGAATAGCCAACGATATAACTGAATTGATTCTTGTAAGTGATAGGTTAAGGGAAAGTGAAGATAGATACCGGAGTATTTATGAGAATGCCCCGATTGGTATCTTAAGCATATCTCATGACGGCAAATTCTTGAATGCAAATCCGGCCTTTCAACAAATTATTGGTTATAATGAAAATGAGTTGCAAAATTTATCTTTTAACGAAATAACATTTGATGATGATTTAGACTTAAGTAAAAAAGCTCTGGATGATTTGTATTTGAATAATAAAGATTATGTACAGTTTGAAAAAAGATATGTCAAGAAAAATAAAGAAGTAGTGTGGACAAATTTAACAGCAACTGCAGTCCGTGATGCGCAGAAAAAATTACTTTATACAATTTCAATGGTGGAAGATATCTCCAAAAAGAAAAAAGCAGAAGATAAATTGAGAGAATCAGAAAACCGTTACAGGCTTTTATTTGAAAGAAATCTTGCAGGAGTTTTCAGCAGTACGCTTGACGGACATCTATTTAGTTGTAACCAGGCATTTGCGGATATTTTTGGCTTTAGTAATATGGAAGAAATTTATAATACTCATGCTTCCAATCTGTATCCAAATTTGGAAAAGCGGGCAGAGTTTATGAATTACTTAAAGGACAAACGAATTGTAAAAAATTATGAGCTTGAATTAAAAAAGAAAACAGGAGACACAATTTGGGTTTTGTTAAATGCTGAAATTGTTGATGACCCGATTTCAGGAGATCAATTTCTTCAAGGTACACTTGTTGACATTACAGAAAAGAAAAAAGCTGAGATTGAGATTAAAGAAAGTGAGGAGCGTTTTAGACAACTTGCCGAAAACATAAGTGAAGTTTTTTGGATGAGCGATCCATTAAAAGAAAAAATGTTGTATGTAAGTCCCAGCTATGAAAAAATTTGGAACAAAACTAGACAGGAACTTTATGATAATCCAAAAGCTTGGCTCGAATCAATTCTTGAAGAAGATCGGATTAGAATTGAGAAGAATTATATTGCTAAACAAAATAGCAGTGAGTACGATGAAGAATATCGTATCGTTAATTCAAACGGAACAATAAAGTGGATACGAGATAGAGGATTTCCAATTCGAAATGGAAAAAAAGAAATTTATAGAATTGCCGGCATTGCTACCGACATAACTGATCGCAAAACTGCAATTGAGCAAATTATTAAAGCAAAAGAAAAGGCTGAAGAAGCCGACAAATTGAAATCAGAATTCTTAGCTCAGATGTCTCACGAAATCCGCACGCCCATAAATACAATATTAAGCTATAATTCATTAATTAAAGAAGAATTATTCGATAAAATAAACGCAAGATGGAATGATGCGTTTAATTCAATTGAAATGGCTGGTAAGAGATTGATAAGAACTATTGACCTGATATTAAATATGTCGTTGATTCAATCCGGTAAGATTGAAATAAAATTTGAAGAGATCGACATTTATCCTATTTTGATTCACCTTGTTAATGAGTTCAGTGCAATAGCGCAAGAAAAGAAATTAGAAATAAAATTAAACAATATAATTCAAGATACAATAATCAAATCGGAAGAATATATTGTTAGCCAGGTTTTTCAGAATTTAATAGACAATGCGATTAAATATACTAAATCAGGAAAAGTAGAAATTAATATTTTCAGAAATAATGGAAAGAAATTATGTGTTGAAATAAGAGATACTGGAATTGGCATTTCGGAGAAATATCTTTTACAAATGTTTGAACCTTTTTCGCAAGAGGATACGGGATATTCAAGAAGATATGAAGGAGTTGGTTTAGGACTTGCCTTAGTAAAAAATTACATAGATTTAATAAAGGGGAAAATTGAGGTTGAATCAATAAAAAATAAAGGCTCGGTTTTTACTGTTATTTTTAATTGATAAAATTTTTATTTGTAACAATTTTTACTACATTTTTTCAAAATCAAACTTATTATATTTTTGTACCACAATTATATAAAAATAAAAGTGATTTGAGCATCACTTGAATCATTGATCTAATAAGTAAATACAAGAATTATTTTTAATTCCGGAAATGTGAATGGACGAAAAGAAAAAAATTGAATGGCTAAATGAACAATTAAATAAACTTCATCAAGAAGTTTCGCATCTCCGAATTATAGATAAGAAGTTAAAAAAAGTAGAAGAAGAATTAAACCTTTCACAAAACAGCTTCAGAAATATTATTTATGAACTGCCTTTCCCGGCGGAAGTATTTGATCCTTCAGGTTATAATATAATTGTTAATAGGGCTTTTCTCGAAATGTGCCGGATTCCTTCTGAAGAATTAATTATTAATAAATATAACATATTAAAAAATATATCTATAAAAAAAATAGGCATAGAGAAAGAAGTTAAAGCTGTTTTCTCCGGGGAAATAATAATTTTGCCAAAGGTTGAAATAAAGTTTGATGAATTTAGGAAAAAATTTGGAGTGCAGAGAAAAGATGAAGCATTATTTGAGCTTACAATGTTTCCGGTTTATAATTCAAAAGGGAAGATACATCAAGTTGTAGCTATTTGGAAAGATATTACACAACTTTATCACGAAGAGAATCAGCTCCACCTTCTGGTCTCTGCACTAAATGCTTCGGTAAATGGAATTATTATTACCAATAAAGCAGGTAATATTATTTGGGTCAATGAAGCTTTTGCTCAATTAACAGGATTCAATAAGTATGAAGTGTTTGGTAAAAATCCTAAAATTTTAAAGTCCGGTAAACAAGATAAAGATTTTTATAAAAAACTTTGGGATACAATATTAGACGGGCATGTTTGGAAGGGAGAAATCGTAAATAAGAAAAAAAATGGTACAATATATACTGAGTATGAGACGATCACTCCAATTATAAATACAAATGGTGAAGCTGAAAATTTTATTGCCGTTAAAACTGATTTAACTGAACTAAAAAAAAATGAGAGTGAGTTAAAAAAGTTGAATCGTGCACTTAAAACAATAAGTGCCTGTAATAGCGTACTTATTCATTCAACTTCAGAATCGGAATTAGTTAAAGAAATTTGCAGAATTATAATTGAAGTTGGAGAATATTATTTTACATGGATCGGATTATTGGATTCACAACCGGAAAAATTTATAGATCCCGCGGCTTCTTTTGGCTACGATGAAGGTTACCTTAATATTCTAATTTCAAATTTAAAAGAGAACAAAAATATAATCAGTCCGCTGCTTAAAGCTATAAATGAAAAGAAGATTCAAATTACAAAAAATATTTCCGAATCTAATGAATTTTCTCCATGGAAAGGCGAAGCAATAAAGCGCGGATATTCATCCGTTGTCGTGCTTCCGTTAATCAATACTGATAATGTGCTTGGCGTATTATGTATTTACAGCAATATTGTAGACGCATTTAATCAGGAAGAAATACCTCTTCTGGAAGAGCTTGCAAATGATTTGTCATACGGATTAAATGTGCTTAGAATAAATTCAGAAAGAAAAAAAACAGAAGAAGAGCTTCGCAAAAGTGAAAAGCTATATCGATCTTTATTTGAAGAGGATATCGCCGGCCACTATATATCAACTCCGGGTGGAAGAATAACTAATTGTAATCCCGCATTTTTAAAAATATTCGGATTTAATTCTTTAGAAGAAGCTAAGAGATATAATTCAGTAAAACTTCACTCTTCTCCTGAGGCCAGGCTAAAATTTATAGAAAGGTTAAAAAAAGAAAAGAAAATTGAAAATTATGAATCTTTCGGATTTACTGCAGATGGAAAACAAATATATACAATTGAAAATGTTTGGGGTTCTTTTAATGAAAACGGTGATTTAACAGAGATCAAAGGTTATTTACACGACATATCAAAAAGAAAAATAGCAGAGCTTGCATTAAGGGAATCTGAATTAAAATATCGTGAATTGGTTGAGAATATTAATGAGGTTATATATTCAATCGATTTGAACTGGAACATTACTTATATAAGTCCGGCTATTATAAAATTTAGCGGATATTCACCGGAAGAATTAATTGGAAAAGCTTTTTCAAAATTAATTTCCCAACAGGGTATTCAATTGATGAAAAAGAATTTTAATGCGGCACTTCTTGGAAATAATGAATCGAATGAATGCAGAATAATTACTAAACTGGGAGTAATAAGATGGGTAAAATATTCCGGCCATCCAATACTAAGAGAGAATAAAATTATCGGGCTGCAAGGTGTTCTAACCGATATCACCGAATTAAAAGAAATAGAAGAAAATTTAATTTTGGCCAAAGAGAAAGCTGAAGAAGCAGACAAGATGAAATCAGAATTTCTTGCACAAATGTCTCATGAAATCAGAACACCGATCAATATTATGCTCAGTTATAATTCTTTGATAAAAGATGAATTGTCTAATAAAATAGATGGTGAATGGCACAGTGCTTTTAATTCAATAGAGCTGGCAGGAAAGAGATTAATAAGAACCATTGATCTAATCTTAAATATGTCGATGATTCAGTCCGGTAAAATTGAAATCAATCTGACGAAGGTAGATATTTATTATACTCTGCTTCATCTTGTCCATGAATTCAGTATAATAGCCGAAGAAAAAAACTTGGAAGTAAGTTTGAGTAAATTAGTTGATGATATGATAATTAATTCTGATGAATATATTGTAAGCCAGGTATTTCAAAACCTAATTGATAACGCAATAAAGTATACCAAATCAGGCAAAGTTGAAATTATATTATACCGTGATCAAGAGGATAAATTATGTGTTGATATAAAAGATACCGGTATTGGCATTTCTCAAAAATATTTAGCTGAAATGTTCAAACCATTTTCGCAGGAAGATACTGGTTATGCAAGAAGGTATGAGGGAGTAGGATTGGGTCTTGCTTTGGTAAAAAATTATTTGAACTTATTGAATGCAGAAATATTTGTTAAATCAGAAAAAGGGAAGGGTTCTGTTTTTACTGTTACATTTAATTAGAATTTAAAAGAGATGACATCTATGATTAAGATGTCATCTCTTTATATAATTATTTTTTTACAGGATAAGGTGGTTGTGGAGGGAAAATAAATGGATGTTCCTTAATCTCTTTTAATACAGTTTCAATTGCCGTATCTAGTCCTGTTTTCCGCAATGGGTCAGTTTAGGTTTTCGGAAAAACCAAAAAGGTTTAACAATTCCACTTGGGATTCTTCCTTTGCAAATAAAATAGTTTCTTCGCTTAATGATTCGGGAAGTTTTACATGAATGCGATAAATAGTCTTCATAATATCTATTGCTTTAACCGGTGTTAGTCTGCTCTTGTTTTGTTTTAATTGCCTTTCAAGTTCTTTATATAGTTTGTATGCACAAAAAGCTATTGTAATGTGAGCAGAAATTCTTGTTGGCAAATGATGGTAAATGGGTCTTACTCTTAGATCAGTCTTTGATATTCTAAATGCTTTTTCAATTTGCCATAAGTGTTTATAGTTTTCAATTATCTGCTCTTTGGGTAAATTGGAATTGGTTATATATCCTTTTAGTCCATCCCAAGCTTTATCTGCTTCAAATTTTTCATAGTCAATAGCAACTTTTACTTCACCATCTATTTTAAGATATTTGTTGTAACCCCGGTTGTTAATTGTCTGTTTGTTGAGTTTCCCGCTCTGTAATGATTTCTCAAGTTTCTTTAAGCCTCGTTGACGATTCCATGTGTCCTTTTTAGCTCTTGAAGAACTGTAAGCAACTATCAGCCGGGTATTTTCATCACGCTCAATTATAATGCTTTGGCCTTCTCTAAATTGATGTGAAAGAATTTTGTTTTTTATCTTATCGGGCTCATTTTTAATACGACCACCAAGTATAAATTCATAGCTCTTATTGAGCAACTCTATCATATTGTTTTTCGACAGCATACCGGCATCTGCTATAATTACAAGTCTTTCTAAACTGTATTTTTTCTTAAACGATTCTATCACCGGAATAATTGTATGGCCTTCAAACTTATTTCCTTCAAATACTTCATAGGCTAACGGATAACCATCTATACTTACCAGTAAACCGAGTATTATTTGAGGACATTGATGCTTGCCGTCCTTTGAGAACCCGGTCTTACGTAGTTCGTCTTCATCGGATGCTTCAAAGTATATTGTGGTTACATCATAAAAGACTATTGTCATATTTCCGTTAAACAATTTTAGGGTATGATTAACACTTATTTGTTCGACTATTTCTTTCTGTTTATTCTCCAGCTTATCTAAGTATCGATAAATCTGATCTGCATCAACATGAATGTTCTGGTAACGCATTAGATATTCGCTCGTCTTTAGTTTGCTTAAAGGAAATACCAGTCGGCTAATTACCAAGTGTCTAAATAATATATCATCAATTTTGTTAAATCCGATTTGATCATAAATTTTACCAAGTATCAACTCGGGTCCTATCATCTGAATGTTTGTAAGTCCCGCTTTCAAATAGTCCATGAATTTTTTGTCTTCATGATATTCGAAAGTTATTTCTTCTTGATTAGTATACTCAGATATGAAACTATGGGCTTTTTGTAATAGCTCTTTAAGTTTTTGTGGGTCTTTGGTTGAGCCTATTGATTTTATTAATCGATCATACTTTCCGGAGGTATCAATTACCTGAACACTAATGCTGCCGCTTTTATTTTCCTTTTTCCTAACCTGGACAAGCCAGACCCAAAGAGGTAAAAAAAGATTATCTTTGCAAAAAAAGGATAAGCGATGGAATTGCTAACGGAGCGCTACAAAGAAAAAATAGCCGGAAGCCTCGGCTGTTATGACCGGTTAATATTTACCGGTACATTACCTGGTCTATGCTATGCAGAGGGAATGACAAGATATTTATATACAAAAGGGATACGCATATTTGACTATCCAAAATTTGCAGAACCATACCGTGAAAAGCTAAGAGCAAATGCCGAGAGACTGTCAAAAGAAAC
>JAMCWE010000204.1 GCA_023475265.1 Bacteroidota bacterium | reverse complement strand
TGTATTCAAATTTCTTTCTAAAATTACTTTTTCTGCATGAGAAGATAAAGTATAATTTTTCATCTATTCATCTCATCCATACTTTCAATTTTCCACCTTTCTCATTTTCCAAACTTGTCCTCCGTAGTCATAGTGTACTGACGTAGACAGATTTTCCCCTTTTGCAAATTAGTAAATTGTTAATCGTGAATCGCAAATCGTCAGATCAATTGAATGAATTGATTAATCCGCTCAACAACTTTTCAACTTTTACCAGTTTGGTTTCAGTGCTGCATCTTATTAATTGACCTTTGATATGATTACCAAGAAAAGTATTTGGAAGCTTTAAAGCTAACTTAACGCAATCATGCGCGAACCTTTTCGTACGTTCTTTTAATTCATTCTTATTCATCTGTGGCTTTATGATTTGTTCCTCAATCCTACAATCGCAAATCCTAAAATCATCAATCCTCAAATCCCCACATCCTTCAATCATCAATCCCAAAATCCTTCAATCCTAAAATCTTACAATCATCAATCCTTAAATCCTTCAATCATCAATCCCAAAATCCTTCAATCCTAAAATCTTACAATCATCAATCCTTAAATCCTTCAATCATCAATCCTACAATCCTAATACGCATTCTCATCCCCCTTCAGCATCTCACATATTTTTTAGCCAAAACAATTTATTTCACTTTCTTAATAATTCTCGCTGGGACACCAGCAACAATCACACCGGCAGGAACGTCTTTTGTCACTACTGCCCCTGCTCCAACAATCGCATTTTCACCAATCGTTACACCACACATAATAGTGGAAGAGGAACCAATTGAGGCTCCTTTTTTGACAAACGTCTCAACAACTTTCCAATCGGCTTCGCTTTGCATAACTCCTTCTTCAGTTGTCGATCTTGGATATTTGTCATTAATAAAAGTTACGTTGTGCCCAATGAAACAGTTATCCTCGATGTGAACACCTTCACAAATAAAAGTGTGAGTAGAAATTTTGCAGTTTTTTCCTACAGTAGCATTTTTCTGAATTTCAACAAAAGTTCCGATCTTCGTATTGTCATCTATCTCGCATCCATATAGATTTACATAATCAAATATTTTTACATCTTTGCCAAGCTTAACATTATTAATATTCTTTTTTTCCATTATTATCACCATTTAACGATTAATTGATTTCAATCATTTTCCCTTTGGCTTTAATTGACTTTTCAGCTGCCTCCAAAATTTTCACAACTTTCAATCCATCTTCAGCATTTGTTAACGGTTTTCTCCCTTTATTGATCGAATCTATAAACTCGCTTACACCTAGACTTAATGCTTCCGTCTGATTGACTTTCGGAGAGTGCATATCACCAATTCTATACTGCACCAAGGCTTCATTAATTTTTTCTTTATTATTCATTTCAATGCCGCTATCGTAAACTTTGATTTTTTCAGAATTCTCCATATCATCGAACATCAACATTTTCTTAGTACCGCCGATTAGCATCCTTCTTATTTTAACGGGTGATGTCCAGTTAACGTGAAAGTGCGCGAAACAATTATTGTCAAAGTAAACTGAGATATAGGCAATATTCTCGTGGTTATAAAAATTTGCTATGCCGTTTGCACAAACACCAATAGCTTTTTTGCCGGAAATGACATAATCCATAATCGATAAATCGTGCGGTGCTAAATCCCAAATTACATTAACATCATGCTGGAACAAACCAAGATTCACTCGTACGGAATCAAAATAAATAATATCGCCCAGTTTACCACCATCGACAAGTTCTTTTATTTTTCTTACGGCTCCGGTATAAACAAAAGTATGATCAACAAAAATATTCACATTCTTCTTTTCCGATAATTCAATTAATTCAATAGCTTGTTTTGTATTTGCTGTAAAAGGTTTTTCTACCCAAACGTGTCTTCCCGATTCTAATACTCGCTTTGCAAATGAGTAATGCAAATCGACCGGTGTAGCTATCACGTAGGCATCGCAATTTTGCTTTAGCAAATCATCAAACGATTTTGTCAAACTAACATGGGGAAAACGAGCTTGAATAAATTTAAGTCGTCCTTCCTGTAAGTCGCATCCGATTACTTCTTTTACACTTTCATTGCCTGAAAAATTTCTAACTAAATTAGGCCCCCAATAACCTAATCCTACAATACCAATTTTCATTATCAACCCTCCTTCATTTTTAATTATTCGTTATTAACCTCCATTCAGCAAAATGCAATTTTGAATTAATTCCTAATCCTACAATCAGCAATCTAAAATCCCTACTTCCCTCCTCTCCCAAAAATCATTACGGGAATCGTCTTTAATACTATCTGAAGATCCAGCCAGGGTGACATATAATTTATGTAATATAAATCAAGGACAATAGAATCATTAAATGAAACGTCACTGCGGCCAGATACTTGCCAAACACCGGTGCATCCTGGTAAAACATTGGCTCTTCTCTTTTGCCAGTTATCATAATTATCCCATTCATAAGGCAAACAAGGTCTAGGTCCCACTAAACTCATTTCCCCTTTGATAACATTTATCAACTGAGGCAGTTCGTCGATTGAAGTCTTTCTTATCAATTTTCCAATCCAGCTTAGCCTACTTTCATTAATAATTTTCGTATGACCGTTCCCGTCAGTTTTATTATTTTTCATGAAATCAATCATTTTCACTATTCTTTCAGTATCTTCTCCATCGCTAATCCGCATGGATCTGAACTTATAGAACATAAACGGTTTTCCGTTTTTCCCGATTCTTATCTGCTTATAAAGTACTGGACCTTTTGAAGAGATTTTAATTGCAACGGAAATTAATAACAGAATAGGCGACAGAAAAATTAGACCAATGATAGAAAAGACGACATCGAAAATTCGCTTTAATAAAAATCCGATGTTGCCATTCATTCTTGGAGAAACTTCAATCACCGGTACATTAGCGTACGATTCTAACTGAACTTTCTTAGGGAGTATGTCAAACAACTGCGAATTAAGTTTTACAGAAGCACAAACTCTATTACAGAGATCAATTAAAGATAGAAGACTTTCATAAGAAATGTTATCGATTGATATAATTAGTTCTTCAATCCCGTAAACTCGTTTTATCTCGTCTAAGTCTTTTATATGACCCAAATTCTTCTTACCCAAATGAATTAATGTTCCGGGATGATACTGATCGTCTATAAAACCTATCAATTCCAATCCATAGATTTCCTCAAAATTGACTTTAGTGGCTAAAAGTTTTCCTGATTCACCTGCGCCTACAATCGCAACTTTACGCCGCGTTGGCAAATTAGCGGCATATTTCAAATATATTGAACGAATCAGAAAAACTCTCAGTAGTGCCAAATTTAGAGTAGTCAAAATTGCAATTGAAATAACAAGTAAGCGTGAATCAATTATTAGTGATAACTTAAGCAAAAAGGAAAATAGGACTAATAAGAGGACACCATAAAAGATCGACTTAACAATAGCTACGATTTGAGCCGATCGTGAAAGAAAAATATTTATTTTATAAAGTTGATTATTTTGAAACAAAACTACAAAAATGAAAGCGAAGATTAGGGAGTTGAATAAGAACGTGTAGCTTACACCTATAATAGCAGTATCCTGTGATGAAAGCGACAAATGTAAATACCGACTTAACAAAAGCCTTGATTCATAGAATGACGCTATGACGATAACAAAATCTAAGAAGGCTAGAATAAATTTAAGCTTGGGTAAACGCATTTTTAGTTAATAGTGATTAGTTTATAGCAAACGGTGAATTGTGGATAGCGATAATGATTACGTTCATGAGGCGAATCTAAAAAGGTCATTTTCAAATTTTTCTACTGCTAATTTATACCGGAATCGTAACTTTTTGGCAACTGAAATACCTTTTTAGAGTAGGCTCATCTATTTTTTAAAAAATAGTTTGATTTTGGAAGCGACGTATTCTATTTGTTCATCCGTTAATTCAGGGTATATTGGAAGCGAGAGACCTTGTTCTGCAAGCTCTTCGGCGACAGGGAAATCTCCCTTCTTATAACCAAGATGCTGAAAACATGGTTGGAGGTGTAATGGTATAGGGTAGTGGAGACCGGTGGAGATGCCGTTTTCACTTAAAAATTTCTGCAGTTTATCGCGAGTATTAGAATGGGAAACATGATTGACTGATTGTGTGATTGACTGATTGACTTGAATGACAAAAAGATGGTAGACGTGTTTGGCGTAATCCATTTCTTTGGGGAGTCTGATTTGTTCAACATCTTTCAACAATTCTCTATATTTTGCTGCAACTTGCCTTCTTCCGTTCGTCCAATCTTCGAGGTGTTTAAGTTTTACTCCAAGAACAGCTCCTTGAATACCTTCCATTCTGTAATTATGACCGTAAATTGGATGCAGATATTTTCTCTCTGAACCATGGTCTCTGATCATTTTAAATTTCCCTGCTAAGACTTCATCATTAGTTATAACCGCGCCACCTTCACCATACGCGCCAAGATTTTTACCCGGGTAAAAGCTAAATGAAGATGCTATACCTAAGCCTCCAACCTTAACCTTCTTGTATTCTGCAATATGTGCTTGCGCACAGTCTTCTACTATAAATATCTCTTGACCCGTTTTATTGTTTTTTACAATTCCTTTTTCCTTTAATTCATAATTCATCAATCGTAAATTATCAATCAATCCGTCCACATCCGCCGCCTGTCCATACAAATGCACTGCCACTATCGCTTTTGTTTTAGCTGTAATTGCCGCTTCCACTTTTTGTGGATCAATATTATAACTATCGGAATGGCAATCAACAAATACTGGTTTAGCTCCGCATAAGGTAGCACCCCATGCAGTTGCAATAAAAGTATTCACCGGAATAATTACTTCATCTCCAGTACCAATGCCAAGCGCCCACAAAACCAGGTGGTTTCCATCGGTTCCTGAACTTACACCATAACAATACTTACAGTCGTGAGCACTGCCGAACGAATGTTCAAATTCAGCAACCGGTTTACCTAATACATATGCCGTATTGTCTAAAACATCGTTAATCTCTGGCAATACTTCATCTTTAATCGAATGATATTGTGCTTTTAAATCTAAGAATGGAATGTTCATGTTTTCCTCTAAGTTTTACAGTCAAAAAGTAACTATACTATTAAATTATATATCTCTTAAGATGTTTATCCAAGCTTGTCTAATCTTCTTTCCTTACCAAAAGGAAAGTATCGCTATTAACTGGTGCTTTTAACAGGAAAGAGTCTTTGCCTATTCCCCCCTACTTACCAGATTTTTTACAGGTTGCCTTGTCCCGCATATTTTAATGGGTCATTTTTTGCATTTATGAAACTTGAATGATATTCATTTTCTATTCAAAACATCTTGAAAAACTTTTTCATACTGGCTTACTATTATATCCCAATCATATTTTTTTCTAGCTAAAGCTTTACTTTTAATTCTCAACTCTTCCACCAATTCATGATTGTCTAATAAATACTGTAATTTTTCTGCCATCGAATCCGGTGAATCTCTTTCAAACAGTACACCCGCATTTTCAATTGCAGCACTTGTTTCTTCAGAACTATTTGCAACAATACAGTTACCTAAAGCTAAAGACTGCAATAAAGAAGGAGAAGTACCATCAGAACGGAAAGGATGGGCATAAATATAGGCATTGGACATATACTCTTTATAAGAATCTCCATATTGAAATCCAGTAAAAATGATATTAGTATTAGTCGAATATTTTAATTTTAGTGAGTTAAAAAAATCTTTATGATAATGAGTATCTCCAACCATCAATAATTTTTTATCAGTCTTTAATTTAGAATAAGCTTCTAAAATAATATCGGGACCCTTATCAGGCACCATCATAGCAACAAAAAGAATATAATCATTCCCTATCAAGTCCCATTTAGACAGATTATTTCCTGGTGGCATTTTATTGAAATCGGCGCCATAGTAGATTAATGGCGTGTCCTTTTTAAATCTCTCTTTTAACCAATCGTGAATTGGTATAGATC
>JAMCWE010000096.1 GCA_023475265.1 Bacteroidota bacterium | reverse complement strand
AAAATTAGTATAACATCTAACAAATATTACCCCCAAGAATTTCATGTAGATACATTTAAGGACTTCTCAATTAAAAGAAAAGAAAATATGATATATTTTACTAATTTAACTTTTGACGGTGATTTTAACTGGTCTGATTTAAACGCCATCCCAGATAGACAAATAATCAATAAAAATATCAGTGAAAAAAAATATATCATAGTTAATAAAGTATTGCGACAAAATGGGAGTGATTATTATTTGAATACGCCAGGCATTTTTGAGTTTACAATAAAATTACAAAAACTAAAAAATGTATATAATCAACCACAAATTGAAGGTTCTATAATTGGTACGAAAGACTATATTTGGTCTAAAAAAGGGCCAAACAATACCGGTGGTCTTCATGTAAGAATGTCTAAGCCAAATTATTATCCATTGGATTTCCCAATTAAATACGATCTACCTTTTACATGGGATGATGAGGTAAGATATTTATTATCTAATAGCATTTATAATTCGCTAATTGAAGTAACGAATAATAACTCAAAAACTTTCTATGCAACCTTAACTGGATTACAAAATTTTGAGATAGACTTTTCAATAGATATTATTGACGTAGATCCAGATTATCTGAAAAATTTTATCTTCTTATTATTTTATAAACGTGGTACTGGTAATACTTTTGGTAATACTAACGATGATCATTTCCTTGTATTTCATAGAGATGGAAGAGTTTTTAGTGAAGGGTCAACATTTTTTAATGATTACGGATACAATACTTATAATGTTAAAGTAGTGTGTAAAGCATTAAATGCTTTTGAGGCAGACTTTAGCGTTGAAATTGCAGGTTATACTAAAACTATTAGAAGACAATATTATGACAACAATATTGGGAAATTTTTGATAATCATGGGAAATATAAAAAATACATCAAAAATATATAATGTAATATGGAAAATTGCAGATAAAATTGAAAAGTTTGATTTTGAAAATAGCACATCTGATAATTTCAACACCCCAAGAAATTCTAATAATCAATATATAACTTCAAACAAATTGGATAATCTTTTTAATAATGTTGGCTTAATAAAGGAGAAGAATATTTTCTATCGTATAAAAGCGATTTATGAAGCTAATGAAAAATTATATGCATGGATTTTAATTTTATCACTAGTTATAGGTATAATAACAAATCTTGTTGCAATAAGAAAAAACAGGAACCAATATGCTTGGTTTTTTATAGGATTTTTCTTCGGATTGATAGGATTAATTGCCTCGCTCATTGTCCCTAAATTGCATATTAACTCTAAAAATAAATATTCCAATGCTAGTAATAATGTTTTCGAAAAAAAATGCCCAGATTGTGCTGAAATTATAAAAGCTGAAGCAAAGATGTGTAGATTTTGTGGTAGGATATTTTCTGAAACAGAATTACAAGAAGCCACTAATTCTAATAGAAATTAGATTTATAATAAATCATATTTTGTATAAATGAGCACCTTACGAGCTTTCTCCCGTCCGCGTTTTCGTTGCGGTATTGTTGTGGTTTACTGATTTTGTTAAAAAATAAGTATTGCAAGTAACATTTTTCTATTAAATAAAATTGTTAAAAATTATTGGCGGCAACTTTTCATTTTGTCATTGCTTTTCTTGGCGGACGGGTGAAAAGCCACACAGTTATATAGCTAATATTAGTTTGATATAATTGGTACGAAAGACTATATTTGGTCTAAAAAAGGGCTACGAGATGAGATTAAGCGAATCAGTAAAATCAATTAGTTATCTGAAAGCTAATGCAGCTAATTTGATTAAGGAAATAAATAAAGAACAAAAAACTTTTGTTATTACTCAGAATGGCGAAGCGAAGGTAATTGTTCAAGACATCAAAGTATATGAAAAAACTCAAGAAACTATGGCTATGCTTAAATTACTTGCAATGACTAGAGGGAAAAGCAAGAATGCCAAAGGGATACAAGAAACTTTTACCGAACTTCGTAATGAATTGAAATCTAATCAATGACGATGAAATATAGAGTTATCATTGATCCTCAAGCTAAATCAGATCTGAAAGAGATACTCGTCTATGTTGCAATGAACGATAGTGTTCAATCTGCCAATAGACTTTTGGATGCTTTAGAAGAAACTTGTTATAAACTTGAGAAATTTCCCGAACGGGGACATATTCCACCAGAGTTAAGACAAACCGGAATTAAAAGCTATTTAGAAATTCATTATAAACCTTTCCGTATAATCTACGAAATAGAAGACAACTTAATTTATATACATTCAGTAATCGATGGCAGAAGAAATATTCAAGAAATCTTGAGTAATAGATTTTTAAGATAAAAACGCCATATAACCGCTTAAAAAAGGATCCCCGCAAAGAACACTGGACATGTTTAGTCAATAGATCATGCTAGGTTAAGTTTAGCGTTTTAAATGTTAATTGCTCTTTAAGGTAGAGATCGCAGTAAAAATATTTTTTATAAAATTATTAGTGTTGGTTTTTCATAGTCGCATTGTTGTATTGGGCGGCTGCTTAAGTGCCACGCCGTTATATGCTCAGAAAGCAAACTTGATGTTGTCGTAATATGGTCTTATATTTAGTCCAGAATAAAGACAATAAAAGGATACAAAATGAAGAACATCTTAGTTGCAAATGATATAATCCCAGTTGGTCAATTCAAATCTGGGTTGGCTAAATATCTTAAAGAAATACAGAATAAGCATAATTCTTTGATTATCACTCAAAATGGTAAACCCGCTGGAGTATTAATCTCTCCATCAGAATTTGATGATTTGAGACAAACTAAACTCTTCATTGATTCAATTTCACGTGGTTTATCAGATTCTGAAAGAGGAGAAGTGCTGTCCACTTCTCAACTTCGAAGTGAACTTCAAAAAACAAGAGTCGGAAAAGAAAGATGAAAATATTCTGGACGAAAGAAGCATTACTTCGATTACAAGATATTGAAGAATACATCTCAAGAGATAATCCTGTTGCTGCTATCGAGTTTGTTGACAAGTTGATTTCGGTTACAGAGGTAATAGTTGATTATCCAGAGAAAGGCCGAATTGTGCCAGAATTGTCTATTGAGAAAATCCGTGAAGTTCTCCATAAGAATTATCGTATTGTTTACTTGACAAAGAAAAACTCAATAGACATTCTTACAGTATTTGAAGGACATCAATTATTAAAAAAAGAAGAAATATTTAAAGGCAAAGATTGAGAAACGTATATAACCGCTTAAAAAAGGATCCCGCAAAGAACACTGCACAGATAAATAAAAGTAGTTGCGGTTGATTGGCATTCTTATTCTGGGCTGCCCGCTTCGACGCTGCGCCCGCCCCGGATAGCCGAAGGCGAGCCGGTTAGCGGCAAGTGCCATTATCCTTTTACCATCAAAATGATATTGAATATTTCGATGGATATGAATACATTAGAACGCAAAGAAACGATAAACTTTCATTGAGGTTATTTTATGTCCAAAACAATTACTCTTCGATTAAGCGAAGAAAATTATAAAGTCTTTAGAAAGTTAGCAGATAGAGATAATAGACCTATTTCTAATTTTATTGAAACAGCTGTCAAAAGATTCATCGAGCACAATGTATTCGTAGATGAATTCGAGATGGAAGAAATACGCAGTAATTCAGAACTGAATAAAAGTCTGAAGCGTGGCTTGGCTGATATGAAATCAAAAAAGGGACGATTTGTTGAGTAATTATCAAATCTTTGAAACTGACGAATTTCTTAAGAAGATTAAAAAAATCACAAATCGGGATCAAATCTTCATTGAAAGGAAACTTCTTCAACATATTTATCCTCAGTTAAAAGAAGAACCCCACTATGGTAACAATATCAAAAAATTGATGGACTACAAGACTGAAACTTGGCGCTATAGAATTGGAAAATATAGATTGTTTTATGTAATCGATGAGAATGAAAAAACTGTTTATATTCTATCAATAGATTTGAGAAAAGACGCTTACTAAATCTTTCTTCATCTACAGTGTAACGCTTCTTCTGCAGAATAGAACGTGTTAAAAAAAAATGAGGATCAGACATAAACTGCTGCTCAAGTACACTTAGTTTGAAAACCAACATCTAAAACGCATGTTTCCAAGATTCCAGTTAGAGTGAATATCAATGCAGAACTTCCAAATAGCTTTGCAAGATTGCCAAAAGTCTTTGACCGTGTTCACTATTTTATTGTGCTAAATCTAATTGGCGGTGTAAATAAATGCGGCGGTTATAACCCCTTTGATGAATAAACTATCGCAACACACGTAACGTAGTTATCGGAATGGCTCATGGAGATTTTTATTTCTTTTCCGTCGTTAAGGTAATCTTTCAGTTCGCCGTAGAATTTTACTTTCGGCAAACCGTTCACTTCGTTAAATATTTCGATGTCTTGCCAGCTGTAAACTTTGTCCGTATCCGATGAAAGCGCTTTGTAGATTGCTTCTTTAGCGGCGAAGCGTGCGGCAAGATGCTGATACTTATTTTTACGGAAGAGCGAGTAATCAATTTCAAGTTGGGTATAAATTTTTCTTAAGAAGCTCTCGCCAAACTTATCCACACTTTCTTTAATGCGGTGAATCTCAATTATGTCTATTCCGATACCAAGTACCATGCTGCGTGCCGGCTAAAAAATGTGGGCGTTAACTTCAACACCTTTGGACTTCAACTGATCGACGAGAATCTTGGTAAGGTCTTTCACTTGTCCAATGGTAGCTTTTAAGTCGTTCATCAAATCTTTATCACTGAGAAATTTGCCAAGATTGTTCTGGCTTGCGTTGGTTTTATCCACGAATGTGTTCACCTTCGTCAGCAAGTCTTTCGAAGTAACAAGTACATCATGAATGGATGAAATTGTCGCGGAGATCGAATCGCGGTTAGTTTTAATAAAGTCGTTAATATTTTTGGTAAGCTCATTTCCGCTTTTCAATATCTGGTTAATTTCGGCGCTGTTGTTTTTCAAAAGCAAGTTCAAGTTTTCCGTAACGTCGGAAAGATTTGCTACGGATGTTTTCAAATCCTTATTAAACTTCTGATCGGTCAAAGTTTGATTGACTGCATTTAACGAAATCTTTACTTGTTTGATCACGTCAACTAAATCGTTCTGCACGCTTCCAAGCATTGCCATTGACGTTGCGACATCGCCAACAAACTCGCCGCGCTGGGTTTTGGCATAATCCATTGCAAGGTTAGAATTGCCGGGATAAATTTCTACCTTCTTCCCTCCCATCAAATCCAACATCATCACGGAAAACTTTGCGTCTTCTTTAAGAGCAATGTCATCGTCCAGATTAAGTTTTGTCATTACCACGTTGCCGCTGAGTTTTATATCGTCAACATAACCTTTGCGCACGCCGTTTATCGTAACCGGGTCGCCAACAGTGAGTCCCGCAACCGAACCGAACTCGACAGAAATTTCTTTACGATTTGCGTTAACGGTTATATTCTTCGCCCAGCCGAGTATCCATAAAAAAATAAACAATCCGATAATTACTGTGATTCCAACTTTGATGTCAGTTCTTCTTTGGTCTCTCATATTTTTCTAAGATTTGTTTGAAGTGATTGTAATCAGTTGAATCTACTTCCTTATCATGAATAAAAAACTTTGCCTCGTCAAAAATATCTTGGATTCGTTTCATCGCTTCGTCAAAAGGAATCTTTTCCGTTTCGGATACAAACTGATCTAGTTGTGTGCTAAGTGAATCTTTGTAAACCGAAGGTTTCACCTCTTTGAGTTTATCGTGAAATTCGTTAAGTCCAATACCAATAACTTTGTCCTTTGCAAATTCCTTAAATGAATCTTTTTTGTATTTAACAAGATAAACAACGACGCCAACTAACAGTGTAAAAAGAACTATCGAAGTTACAAAGCATCCTTTTTTCATTCTTGCTCGCGTTCCAGTTTTTCGATCAAGACTTTGTTCACGCGGTTGTTGCTAACTTCCTTCACGGTAAATTTATGGCTATTGTATGTAAAATGAAATC